>BEIC01000267.1 GCA_002898875.1 bacterium HR26 | reverse complement strand
GGCCTGAGCGCGAAGCCAGGCGATGGCGGCCATCTCGTCCGGAGCGACCTCCTCGAGATAACGGAGCCCGTCCAGGCCCGTCCAGTGCGCGAAGCCATCGGTCCAGCGGTAGGCCGAGATCGGCAGGTACGTGGCGGCGCCGAGCACAAGGGCACCTGCAGTAACCAGGATTCCAGTGCCTAACCAGCGGTGGTGGGCGAGCAGCCGGGCGATCACCACCGGTGCTGCCCCACCGAGCACGACTGCCTGCAAGGCCCACACCTGGAAGTAGACCTTGAAGATGGTGTTCATGCGGTCACCGAAGGCATCCTGGAGGTAGAAGATCTCGACGGCGGTGATCAGCGCCCAGCAGATCCCGGTGACGATCGCGACGAACCGTTCAGGGTTTGACAAGCCCGGAGCCGATGATGACCAGAGCAGGGAAGCCGCGGGCAGGGCAAAGAGTACAAGTGCCGGGAAGCGGGCGACGAAGGCCAGGGCCGCCACTAATCCGATCGTCGCGATGGCGACTGCCGGGGTAGGACGCATGCGCTCGGGTAAGCGCAGGAGGACATAGGCTGCGAGAGCCCAGCCGAGCAACAGGAACAGCCCATGCACGAGCAGGAGCTCACCGAGCGAACTCCGTGACCAGATCACGATCCCGAGCGTCCTCACGAGCGAGCCGACGATCGGCAGTGAGGCCAGTGGCTCCGGAACCAGGGCGGCATCGGCCCCGAACGACGGCACGTAGCGCCGGCTGAACGGTAGCGACACGATGGCAGCGATGAGTAACAACGATCCCGCACCGAGCAGCTTGCTGACAGGGCGGGCGACTGTGCGTGACGCTAGGAGCGCGGCCAGGCTGATGAGTGCGGCGGTCGGCATATCCCAAGAATTGACCGCATAACTGCTCCCTACAACCAATCCCACCAGGAAAAGCGTCCACAAGTTGAGGGGACTGAGAATCAATGCCAGTGCGAGTGCCACTACCAGCAGCAGTAGCGGCAGCCCAAGGAGGTGTGGGTGTAGATCCCCGAGCACGAATGAGAAGGCAGGGAACTCGTTGATCGTCGGTCTCGGCTCTCCATCCCAGGGGAAGCCGCTGTCGACGATGACGCGCGACGCTCGCCAACCGATACCCTGCCACCAGGAGGCATCCAGGGTCGCTTCCGGACTCTTCACGAGCTGCCAAGGGGTGTACAGATTACCAAGGCCAACGAGCAGCAGTGCGGCCGCCGCGCCGCCGATCCATGCCCGTCGCGGTGGACCGCCTGGCATCCAGAGGTGAACGAGGTTGACGCCGATCCCGAACGCACCCGTTACAGCGAGCGTGAAGATGGTGGCCAGCTCGAGGTTGAATGCGACTTCGGGAAGCGTGCCGGTCAGCTTGGCCAGCGAAGCCGCCAGAACGTAGCCGAGAACGTAGTAGTTCACCGGCTCACCGGAAAACCACGGGTCGGGGACCGGCAGTCGATCAGTGCGCATGGTACTCGAGAGCAGAGCCAGATCCATAGGCTTCTCGGTGTAGGCGATATCCGGATGAAAGCCCCGAAAGGCGACATAAAGCGCAAAAGCAGAGGCGTTCAGAGTCTCGAGGGCGAAGACGAGGCGCCAGTGTCGTCTGAGGAATGGGAGTGCCTGCAGGCGTGCCAGCTCGTACCCCCAGCCGGCGAGCCCCACGATCCCGGCTGTAAGCCCGATGCTCGACGCGGTATATGGGAGACCGAAGGTGTCGGCGAGCCACCAGATCGGGACGATGGTAAGGAGCAGCCCTGCCGGCCGGACCAGTGCCAGCCCGCCGTCAGGCAGGACGCTGCAGGCGCGGTAGAGGATCGGGTAGCCAATCCAGCCCAGGGCTGAGAGCGCCACGTACCACAGCGCGGCCTGAACGGTAGCTTCGCCTGCGCTCATGGACCGTCAGCTCCGCTCGTCGGTGGCAGGCTCGGGAACGGGAGCACTTCATAGATGACGGTTGACCCCGACTGGAACACGCGCCGGAGCAGCGTTCCCTCGAGCTGCTCGAAGGCGGCCAGACCTGCTTCGGAGGCGTACGGTTCCGCTTTGGCCTGCGCACCGGCGAAGGGAGGGTTGATCCGCCACCGGCGCTCGACATCGCCGACGATCACATAACGCACCCTGTACCGTCGGAGAAGCCATCGCTTGTGCTCCAAATCGGTGGTCGAGTACAGCTCGCGGACGTCGAGGAGCCGGCGATCGATCTCGGGCGTCTGCCGCTGCTGGCGCTGGTGCCGGTCCCATCCGAGGACGGCAGGCAGACCGGTGGCTGACGATATCCGAGCTCCGTTTCCGCGATAGGGTCCGATGCTCGCCTCAACGATCACCGCGTTGCCTGGCGCGTGCTCGCGCAGCCACTGGATTGCGTAGTAGTCGTCTGTGAACGTGACCGGCTCCCCGAGCGTGTTCGTAATCCAGGCACCGCGCATCCAGGCATACCCGTCGAGGCTGCCGGAAGCAGGCGTGGTCGGCATTCGCTGGGCGAGCCGCTGGGGGGTGCCAAGGATCGGGTAGATGAGCCCCGAGGCGAGGAGTACGATACTGACCCCAAGCAGTGAATACGGCACGATCCGGTCGCTCACTACGCGCAGACCGGTGGACAATGGCCTTATGAGCGTCGCTCGTCGCGAGATGATCCCGAGCGTTGCCGGTGTACGCTCAGTCGCGGCCTGCCACAGCGAGCGCAGCAGCCAGGCAGAGACGGCCCCGGCGACCACCGAGAAGAGTAGCCAAGCTTCCAAGTAGAACTTGAAGACCGTATTCATCCGTTCCCAGGGAGATCCGAACAGATCGTCGACAACCAAGACGAGGTCCACGACCAGCGTGATCCAGAGCCCAGCCGCAGCCATGAGAGCCAGGAATGCACGCGTCGGGTCTTTTCGGAGGCGAAGTGCTGCGATCGACAGCAGCAGGGCCGGAACCAGCGTGATGCCGGCCGTCGGGCGCAGGGCAACGAGCAGCCCGGCGGTCGTGTTCAACAAGAATACGCCACTCAACAGCTCGAGGTGTCCAGAGTCGCCTCCGACAAGCGCCAGCGCCGCGAACGGAGCGAGTGTGCCCAAGACGAGCAACGTGAGCAGACCAGGCCAGTCGAGCGCTGTAGTGGTACTCAGTGCCCGGGTGAACGCGACGTTCCCGAGACAGTAGCCAGCGAGGGACGCGCTGGCGCCGAGGAGGGCGGCGCGCAAGACACTCGTCCGACGGGCTGAACCCTCGCGAATCAGCCACCAGAGGGCAGCCGCTGCCAGCAACCCAAGCGGGATACCGAAGTGCGTCAGATACTCGTCGACGGCCGTGCCGTTGGACGTCGGCGCGATG
>BEIC01000266.1 GCA_002898875.1 bacterium HR26 | reverse complement strand
CCGCAAGCGCGCCAGCGCGATCCCGGCCAGGGCCGCGGTGACGAACCAGAGCACCGCCGCCGGCAATCTCGAGCGAATCGCCCCCTCCGGCGGCGAGGCGATCAACGCCAGCAATAGGCCGCCGGCGAGCAGCAGGCTCCCCCAGCGCAGCAGCTCGTAGGTCGACTCGAGCGACGGCTCGCCACGCGTCCGCCCCCGCCACCAGGCGTAGCCGACGACGGCCACCACGCCCCAGGCCGGGCGCTCGGCCTCGCTCGAACGGAAGATCAGGGACCGGGCAAAGCCAGACACCCAGTCGGAGTCCAGCCAGGGAGCGGACGGGAACATCGCCAGCCTGGCGGCGAGCAGCAGCGAGAGGCACACCGCAACGCCGACCACGATCTCGTAGGCGCTGCTACGCACGTAGAGCGCCTCCAAGAGCCGTGGCAGCGCATAGCCAGCAAGCAGCAGGGCGGCCAGCAGCAGCGCCGGGAAGGGGGAGAACGGCGCCGCCCTGCCCGGGAGCAGCGCGCCCACGTACACGTAGACGATCGCCGCCTCGGCCAGGATCATCGTCGCGGCGAGCGACTCGATCCGCCAGTCGATCGCTGCCCGGGGCGGGGTCAGGGGTGGGAGCCTGGCCAGGAGCCGTCTCACCGTCACAGCATCCTCCCGCCATCCACCGCGAACACGTAGCGATGCCGGCCGGCCCACTGTGGCCCCAACAGGTTCTCGGGCAAGCGGTGGATGTGCAAGCCAGGGAGCGCCGGCGAGGCATAGTCCCCGATCTGCAGCAGCATGACCTGTCGCCCCTCATCGAGCAACCGGGTCAGCACGGCGACCAGCGGCTCGGTCATCAGGGCCGAGATCACGACGACAGTGCTCCCCCACGGGAACTGCCGGGTTTCATCGCGCAGCAGGCGGGGAAAGCTGCTCGCCGCGAGCGGGGTGAGCTTCGCCAGCCCTTCGAGGATAGCCTCGGCCTGCCGCGGTCCACGGCCGGGCCGGATACGCAGTGGCTGGTCCGAGCCGGACAGTACGCCGTTAGCGTAGATCCCAACGAGCCACCGCCGCGCCAGCCCATAGGTTGCCAGCGAGGCCGCCGCCACGATCGCGCTCTCGGCCCGGACGTAGTCCGTCCCTTCCCAGTAGCGCTCGAACGTGTCCAGGTTGAGGAAGATGCCGACCTGGACAGCGGCGGTCGGCTCGAACACTTTCACCTGGATCCGCTGCGCGCGGGCCGTGGCCTTCCAGTGGATCGTGCGGAAGCTGTCTTCCGGGTGATAGTCCCGCACGCCGATCGGGCGGGTCGGGTCGGTCAGCAGGTACCGTTGCAGCCGGGTCTCACCGAAGGGATAGCGCGCCGATAGCCCCAGCTCGCCCAGCGGCACGCGCCGCGGGTAGACGAGCAGCGGGCGGGAAATGGCCCGCCGCTCGCTACGGGCGAAGAAGCCGAAGAGATCGCCGGCACGCAGCTCGGCCGGGCCGACGGCGAATGCGCCCCGCTCCGGGCACTCGAGCGTAAAGGTGAGGCGTACCCGCTCGTACCACCGCAGCGCGGTGGTCAGGTGCAGCGCGTTCATCCCATACCAGGAGCTAGGGACGACCTCGAAGTCGCGCACCTTGAGGCGGTCGGAGATCTGGAGCGTCAGGTCGAGCCAGGGCACCGGCCGCCAGCTCCGGTTGATCAGCGAGACCGCCAGCACGACCGACTCGTCGGGGAAGACGCGGCTCTCGGAGAGGGAGATCGCGAGCTCGACCTGGTCGAGGCTGGAGCGTGCCCACAGCCAGCCGATTGCGGCCGCGGCCAGCACCGCAGTGGCCAGCAGCGAGAGCGCCGGCTGGCCGGCAAGCACGCCGGCGACGAGCAAGATGCCGGCCCCGTAGAACCAGAGCGCGGAGAAGAAGCGGCTCTCGACCGGCCCTCGGCTCCAACTCTCGAGCTTGGAGCGGAGGGCGCGCAGTGCCTGGATGAGAGAGGTGATACTCATAGCTGCTCGACCGGGACGTTGACGGTCTCGACGATCTCTTCGAGGAGCTGCCGGGCGTCGCGCCCGCGCAGCCGCGCCTCGGGGCTGAGGATGATCCGGTGTGCGAGTACCGGGGTCACCAGCTCCTTGACGTCGTCGGGGACCACGAAGTCCCGGCCCCGGAGCGCCGCCAGCGCCTGGGCGCAGTGGAAGAGCGCGAGCGTGCCGCGGGGACTCACGCCCAGCTCGATCGCCTCGTGCCGCCGGGTCGCCCGCGCGATCTCGGCGATGTACCAGCGCAGATCATCCTCCACGTAGACCGCCCGGCAGGCCGCCGCGGCGCGGACCAGCTCCTCCGGCGTGGTCACCGGCTCCAGCTCGTCCAGCGGGTTCCGCTCCTGGAAGCGGGCCAGCATCGCCACCTCTTCGGCCGGCTCCGGATAGCCGATCACGATCCGGAGCAGGAAGCGGTCGAGCTGGGCCTCGGGCAACGGGAAGGTTCCTTCGATCTCGACCGGGTTCTCAGTGGCCAGCACGAGGAAGGGACGCGGCAGCGGCATGGTCTCGCCCTCGATCGTCACCGTGCGCTCCTGCATCGCCTCGAGCAGCGCCGACTGCGTGCGCGGGGTCGCCCGGTTGATCTCGTCGGCGAGCAGGATGTTGGTGAAGACCGGACCAGCTCGAAACTGGAACTCACCGGTCCGCTGGTTGAAGAAGGTCAGGCCGCTGATGTCCGACGGCAGCAGGTCGGGCGTGAACTGGATGCGCCGGAACTGCCCGCCGATCGAGCGGGCGATGGCACGGGCCAGCGTCGTCTTGCCTACGCCAGGCACGTCCTCGATAAGCACGTGCCCCTCGCAGAGCAGCGCGACCAGGATCAGCTCGGTGACTGCATCCTTGCCGATGATCACCCGGCCGACGTTCTCGATCACCCGCTGGCGCAGGGCGGCGACGGTACTGATCACGGCAACGCGCTCCCCCTCGCGTGCTGTGCCTCGATACGCACAATTGTACTTCCCCCACGGGCGTAGTATCGTTCACCCATACCGGAAAACCAGAGATCATGGCCCCGGAGAGCACCCTCCGGCAGGCCACGCGAAAGGCGCCGTGCCGTGATGACCGTACGATGGACGCCGAGCGCGATTTCTGTCTTCGGAATGTTTGTGAGCGCCACCGTTGCCGGCATAGTCGGGGTCACCTTGTTGGCTCCGCTGGGCCTGGCGGTGCCCGAGCGAGCGGTATGGCCGCTGGCGATCGGGTTCGGTACGCTGCTGGCGGCGCTCGCCGCCGCCTGGACGGCGAACCTCCTCGATCCGGCCCGGGCGCAAAGCCGGCTCCTGGCGATCGTAGGACTCGCCGAGGGAACCGCT
>BEIC01000265.1 GCA_002898875.1 bacterium HR26 | reverse complement strand
CATGGCGATCGTAGTCACCCGTTGGGAGGGACGAGCATGGTGCAGCAGCTCACGCGCGAGCAGGTTCCGATCGAGGAGCGCTGGGAACTGGCCGATCTCTACCCGACGCCGGCCGACTGGGAGACCGAGCGGCAGGCCGTGCTGGCCGAGCTGCCCCGGCTAGAGGGGATGCGCGGCACGCTGCGGCAGGGCGTCCAGCAGATCCTGGCCGTGCTCACGCTGGCAGACGAGATCGACCAGCGCGTCGAGAAGCTCTTCGCCTACGCGCTCCTGGCCCGCGACCAGGACACGCGCGATCCCCAGGCAGTCCAGCGCTACGAGCAAGCGATGTCGCTGGCGGTGGCTGCCAGCCGCGCCGCCGCCTGGATTGCGCCCGAGCTGCTGTCCTTCACCGACGACGAGCTCCGCTCTTTTCTGGAGCAGGAACCAGGTCTGGCTCCCTTCCGGCGCGAGATCGAGCAGACGATCCGGATGCGGCCACACACCCGCTCGGCCGAGGTCGAGGAGCTGCTGGCCGAGACGGCCGAGCTCGCCCGGGCACCGTCTAACGCCTTCACGTTTCTGGACAACGCCGACATCCGCTACGGCGTCGTCGTGGACGAGGACGGCACCGAGATCGAGCTGACCAAGGGCCGCTATCTTCGGCTCCTCGAGCGGCGTAACCGGCAGGTGCGCCAGCAGGCCTACGAGGTCTTCAACGCGCCTTACCTGGCCCATCGCCACACGCTCGGTGCGCTGCTCGCCGGGAGCACACAGGCGGACGTCTTCTACGCGCGCGCTCGCCGCTACGAGTCGGCGCTTCAGGCCGCGCTGTACCCGAACGCCATCCCGCTCGAGGTCTACACCACACTCATCGAGCTCGTGCGACAGCACGCGCCGCTGCTGCAGCGCTACCTCCGCCTGCGCAAGCAGGCGCTCGGGCTCGACGAGCTGCGGGCCTTCGACCTCTACGTCCCGCTGGTCGAGCGCCCGGAGCGGACCTATACGTACGCCGAAGCCCGCGATCTGGTACTGGCAGCCATGGAGCCGCTGGGCCCGGAGTACACCGAGCCGTTACGCCAGGGTCTGCATTCCCGCTGGGTCGACGTCCACGAGACGCCGGGCAAGCGCTCGGGCGGCTACAGCCTGGGCATCTACGGCGTTCACCCGTATATCCTGCTCAACTGGAACGGCACGCTCCGCGAGGTGTTCGTGCTGGCCCACGAGGTCGGCCACGCGATGCACTCCTACTTCTCCTCGCGAGCCCAGCCACACCCGACCTCGCAGTACACGATCTTCGTGGCTGAGGTCGCCTCCACCTTCAACGAGCGCCTGCTGACCGCCCATCTGCTGGATATCACCGGCGACCCGCGCGAGCGGGCGGCGCTGGTCAACGACGCGCTGGAGACGTTCCGCACCACGCTCTGGCGCCAGACGCTCTTCGCCGAGTTCGAGCTGCTCACGCACCAGGCGGTCGAGCGGGGCGAGGGATTGAGCCCCGACTGGATGACGCGGGAGTATAGCCGGCTGCTGAGCGAGTACTACGGGCCAGATCTGGTGATCGACGAGCAGGTGGCCCACGAGTGGAGCCGGGTGCCGCACTTCCACCGCGGCTTCTACGTGTTCCAGTACGCGACCGGGCTGGTGGCGGCCACCGCGCTCGCGCGCGCTGTGCTCTCCGGCGACGAGGAGGCACGCCGCCGCTACCTAGCGTTCCTGGCCGCCGGCTCCTCCAAGGACTCGCTCGACCTGCTGCGCGACGCTGGGGTGGATCTGACCACGCCGGAGCCATACCTGGCTGCCTTCGCCACCGTCGAGCAGGATCTGGACACGCTGGAGGCGGCGCTGCGCGAGCTGGGCCTGGTTCGGAGCAGTTGAGTAACGACCAACCCACCCGTCATAGGCCAGCTGGGGGGCGAACCAGTCGCCCCATATCCCGCGCGCTCGACCTTGCCGCGAGCGCACGGGATTATGGACAACAGCCTCTTACTCATCCCGTTCGCCACCCCCACTCTCACACCGCGCGGCATCAGGAGGACAGGGGGTAAAGGCCGCCGCTCTCAGGCAGGCAACGCTCGGCCTTTTCTATGCCGGACTGCATGACCATACGCTTCTCCCAACCTCTTGTAGGGGCGACCGGCCGGTCGCCCCTACAACGCGATCGGTTGCTCGACGGTGAAGGGCCGCAAGCTGCCGTGTGCGTGAGGGGATGAGGCACGGCCGATCAGGACGCCGGCGGGCGGACGGCGACGTGCAGCGCCACGGTGCCCAGCATCAGCCGCCGGAAGCGCACCTCGGCGAGCCCGGCGCCGGCCAGCATGCCGGCCAGCGTCTCGGCATCGGGGAAGGCGCCCGTCGAGCGCGGCAGGTAGCCGTAGGCGTCGCGGTCTCCACTGACCAGCCCGCCGATGAGGGGCACGATCCGGTCGAAGTAGAGATGGAAGAGCGGCGCCAGCCATGGTTGCCGCACCGGCGTGGTCTCCAGGATCACCACGCGCCCGCCCGGCCGTAGCACCCGCGCCATCTCGGCGATGCCGGCCTGGTAGTCCGGCAGGTTGCGCAGGCCGAAGCCGATCGTGCAGGCGTCGAAGGTCGCATCGGGGAAGGGCAAGCGCATCGCGTCCGCGCAGACCAGCTCGATGCGGGGATGTCCCAGTCGATGGAGCTTCTCCGCCGCGCCGCGCAGCATCTGGCGCGAGAAGTCGAGCGCGACCACCCGCGCAGCGCCCTGGCGCGCCAGCTCGATGGCCAGATCGGCGGTGCCGGTAGCGACGTCGAGGATGCAACCGCGGCCGCCGGCCAGCGCCTCGCGCGCCGCCAGCCGGCGCCAGGCCACGTCGCGCCCGCCGGTCATCAGCCGGTTCATCAGATCGTAGCGCCGGGAGATCCGGTCGAACATCGACCGGACTTCCTCGGGCGGGCGCAAGGCCCCTGGCCGTCCTCGCTGGCTCTGCTGCGCCATCTCCGTGCCTGGCCGAACGCGGCCCATCCTGCCGGTCGCCGGCTCTGTGGTGTATCACGGCTACTGCACGCGCGCTACTCGCCCCGGCGATAGGTGCCAGTAAGCACCCCGCGAGCCAGCGCGTGGCTGGCGATCGCCTCCAGCACCGCCGCTCGATCGGCGCCGGGCGGCAGGTCGAGCGGGGCATCGAGCGCGTAGAGCGTGAAACGGTAGCGGTGCTGCTCGCCGCGCGGCGGGCAGGGGCCGCCGTAGCCGGTCCGGCCGAAGTCGTTCTCGCCCTGCTTCCCGCCGCCCGCTAGCTCGCCCTCGGCCGGCACGCCCTCGGGCAGCGCACGGGTACTGGCCGGCAGGTCGTAGACGAGCCAGTGGGTGAAGGTCCCGCC
>BEIC01000264.1 GCA_002898875.1 bacterium HR26 | reverse complement strand
GATGCCTGGGCCGCCATGCTCGGCACCTCGCTCGCCTACGGGAAGCGCGGGAACTTCGAGAAGTCCGGCTTGCGCTTCTCCAGGAATGCGTTCTTCCCCTCCTTGGCCTCGTCGGTCAGGTAGTAGAGCAGCGTCGCGTCGCCGGCGAGCTGCTGCAGACCGGCCAGCCCATCGGTATCGGCGTTGAAGGCCGCCTTGAGGAAGCGGATGGCGGTGGGGCTCTTCTCCAGAATCTCGCGCGCCCACTGCACCGCCTCCTCCTCCAGCCGCTCGTAGGGCACCACCGCGTTCACTAGGCCCATCTCCAGCGCCTCCTGTGCCGTGTACTGGCGGCAGAGGAACCAGATCTCCTTGGCCTTCTTGTGCCCCACGATCCGGCCGAGCAGCGTCGCGCCGTAGCCGGCGTCGAAGCTACCCACCCGCGGCCCGGTCTGGCCGAAGATCGCGTGCTCGGCGGCGATCGTCAGGTCGCAGACCACGTGCAGCACGTGCCCGCCACCGATGGCGTAGCCGTTGACGACCGCGATGACCGGCTTGGGCAGGTAGCGGATCTGCTTCTGGAGGTCGAGCACGTTGAGCCGCGGGATCCCCTGATCGTCGACATAGCCGCCCTCGCCGCGTACCCGTTGGTCGCCGCCGGAGCAGAAGGCCTTATCGCCCGCGCCGGTGAGCAGCACCACGCCGATCGACGCGTCCTCGCGCGCGTGCGCGAAGGCGTCCATCATCTCCATCACGGTGAGCGGCCGGAAGGCGTTGCGCACCTCCGGCCGGTTGATCGTGATCTTGGCGATCCCCTCGCCCTCGGCCCGCTCGTAGAGGATATCGGTGTACTGCTTGATCGGCACCCACCTGACCGTGCTCATATCGCCTCCTGGTACCTCACGTCGTGCCACGGGCTCCAGCCGGTGCGAAGCCCTGTTTCTCAACTATAGACCTTGCTCTTCCGATTCCGGTATCTCTGCCCCTCGATCTCACACCCTCAACCCGCCTTCGGCCAACCCTCTCCTGCAACGCGCAGGGGAGGGATAGGCATGAGGGCGACTCTTCGGGGCAAAGGCTCATTCGCCCCTACTCCATGACCGGCCGGTACCCCAACCGGCGAAAGCCGCCTTCAAGCGTCCGCTGGGACCGCGGCGTCCCTATCCCGGCCAGGGCTCGCGCGGCCGCGGGCCGCTCCGTGAAGCCCACTCCGCGCAGAGCTACACCTCGACTCACTCGCCGGCCGGCGGCTGCTCGCTCAGTCCGGGCCAGGCCCGGCGAAAGAGACCCGGGTAGTCGACGACGAGCCCATCGCGGTCGACCACCAGCTCGGCGGTGAAGCCGCGCGCTGGCGACTCGTAGCGGTAGCGCCCGCCGTCCGGCCGCGCTTCGAGGCAGGTATAGCGCTGGCGGACGGTCTGCAGCCGCAGCTCGGGCACGGCGATGTAGGCCACCGACAGCTCGGCCGACTGGCCCGGCTTCAGTCCCAGCCGCCGGATCGGCAGCGTGTTGGTGAAGGGCGTGGCCGAGATATCCACGTCGATCGTGCCCTGGATCGCCGAGACGCCCTGCCCGTCCGGCGTTCCCCATCGCCCCTGCCCGTCGGAGACCAGCGCCAGCTCGACGTCTCGCGGGCTGAGCAGGCTGACCGTGACCTCGAGCGCGCGCCAACCGGCGTCGCAGCGGATGCGGTAGCGGAGCCGAAACGGCCGGCCACCGTCGAGGCCGATGACGATGCCGTCGGCCAGGATGCCGTCCTCGTCCTGCCGGAGCCGGAGGTGCTCCAGGCCGGGTCCCTCCCAGGGGATCCACATCACCTCGCGCTCCATCTCAGCCTCCTTCGCTCAGGAACGGCTCGCACTCAGGAAGCTCGCTCGTCGATGCGGTCATGCCGCCCGCTCGCAGGGCTCGTCGCTGGCTTGGTATCTCGCGCCCGCCGAGCCTCTGGTGTACGGCCGGTGCCGTTCACTCCCACGCGCCGATCGTACCAGAGCGAGAGCGTAGCCGCGCGGCAGGCACGCCGATGTTGCGGCTGAAGCCAGCGTCTTCGATAGACTTTAGGGTGCAGGAGTCGAGCGGAGACTCGCATGAGGGAGAAGCCTCCGGAGGCGCGTCAAGCGTAGAAGCTATTCCTCAGACTGCGACCGCTGCTCGCTCGTGAGACACTCTCTGTTCTCGCGGAACGTCGCGGGGGGATCGTGAACTGGCCACGATGCCCACCCAGCAAGCGGCGCTCGCTGTTGAGCAGGCAACGACGGTTGCCGAGGCGTCATGGAGGGAACAGTAGGCATGCAGCCCGAGGAATTGCTGAAAGAGAAGCGTGAGGAGATCCTGCGCCTCGCGGCCAAGTACGGGGCACGCAAGGTGCGGGTGTTCGGCTCGGGGGCGCGCGGTGAGGCCGATGAGGAGAGCGACATCGATCTGCTCGTTGAATTCGAGCCAGGACGTAGCCTCCTGGATCACGCAGGACTGTGGCTAGAGCTTCAGGAGCTACTCGGCTGCAAGGTCGACGTGGTTAGCGAGCGAGGGATCAAGCCGCGGATACGAGAACGCATCCTCCGGGAGGCCGTCCCGCTGTGAGAGATCCAAGAGAACGGCTCCGCGACATACTCGACGCTATCGACCAGATCGAAAAGTACGCTGCCAGGGGACGCGCAGCGTTCGGCAACAGAGGAGGCAATTAGGGGATGAAAGTTCATGAGCACCACCGCCGGTCGCTCCGCCTGCAGGGATACGACTACTCCCAGCCTGGCGCGTATTTCCTAACCCTCGTCACGCATGATCGGGCGTGCCTGTTCGGCGAGGTCGTCGATGGCGAGGTGCGGTTGAGCGAGGCCGGGCAGATCGCCGAACGATGCTGGCTGGATATCCCGAACCATTTCCCGCACGCGACCCTGGACGCCTTTTTCGTCATGCCCAACCACGTGCACGGGATCATCGCTCTCTCGGATGCCGGGAAAACGGAGCGCTGCTCACCCACCGGCGATCGACCTGTCAACACGCCCGCCGATCTGTGGACCGCCGAACAGGTAGGGGCGGATGATCATTCGCCCCTACCTTCGTTCCAGTCCCCCTCGGGGGCCATCGGCTCCATCGTCCGTGGATTCAAGATCGGCGTCACGAGGTGGTTCCGCCAGCACACGGACAGCTCTCGTGTCTGGCAACGCAACTACTACGAGCACATCGTCCGCGACGAGCAATCCCTGGCACGCATCCGCCGGTACATCGCCGACAACCCGCTGCGATGGGCCGATGATCCGGAGAACCCGACGGTTGCGGACAAGGCCTGGCAGCGTACACCCGACGAACCATGGCGCGTCTGAGACGATGTAGGGGCGAATGATTATTCGCCCCTACA
>BEIC01000263.1 GCA_002898875.1 bacterium HR26 | reverse complement strand
GCCAGCACCACGACGTCCGCGATCACCTCGTTCCCCTTCACCCTCGGGCACGAGAACGTGGGCGTGATCGTCGAGGTGGGCAACGCGGTCGACGGCGTCCAGGTTGGTCAGCGCGTGGTCGTCAACCCGCTGCTCGGCTGCACGGCCCGCGGCTTCCGCGACCTCTGCCCGAACTGCGCGCGCGGCGAGCCGAACCTCTGCTTGCGCTTCCACCAGGGCACGGTCTCGGCCGGCACGATGATCGGCTTCTGCCGCGACACCGGCGGGAGCTGGAGCCCGAGCTTCGTCGCGCACCGCTCTCAGGTGATCCCGGTGCCGGACTCGCTCTCCGATGAAGAGGCGGTGCTGGCCGAGCCGTTCGGTGTCGCGCTCCACGCCGTCCTGCGCAACCGGCCGGGCGACGACCAGACGGTACTGGTCTTAGGGGCGGGCATTATCGGCTTGCTGACCGTGGCGGCGATCCGGGCCGTCGGCTCCAGAGCGCGGGTGATCGTCACCGCGCGCTACCCGTTTCAGGCCGAGGCCGCGGCGCGGCTCGGGGCCGACGTCGTGCTGCGTGCCCGGCGCGGCGCGGACCTCTACCGGCAGGTGGCGCAGATCACCGGCGCCGAGGTACTCAAGCCGGTCATCGGCCGGCCGCTGGTGCAGGGCGGCGCGGACATCGTGTTCGACTGCGTCGGCACCGGGCGTACGATCGACGACGCGCTGCGGCTAGCGCGGGCCGGCGGCCGGGTCGTGCTGGTGGGGCTGGCCAGCTCACCGAGCGGGGTGGACTGGACGCCGGTCTGGCTACACGAGGTCGAGATCCGCGGCGCCGTCGCCTACGCGGTCGAGGAGTTCCGCGGTGAGCGGGTCGACGCGGTGCGGCTGGCCGTGCGCCTGATGGCGGAGAAGGCGGTCGACCTCAAGCCGCTGGTCACCCACACCTTCGCGCTGGCCGACTACCGGCGGGCGCTGGAGACCGTGACCAGCAAGGGCTCCTCGGGGGTGATCAAGGCCGTCTTCGCCTTCGAGCCGTCGGATGTCGTGAAGACATCGTCCTGAGAAGATGTGCCGAGTACAACCTCACCGGATAGCTCCTTGCCGGGCAGGCGTAACATGCCGGAGTGCGCCGGGTAGTCTTGCCTGAGATAGACGGAGGGCGGCGTCATGGAAAATCTCCGTGTAGGAGCACTAGCTCGCCAAGCCGGTGTCTCACCGAGGACGGTGCGCTACTACGAATCTCTCGGCCTCTTGCCACCGGCTCCCCGGTCCCCTAACGGTTACCGATCCTTCCCGCCGGAAGATCTCGATCGAATCCGCTTCATCCAGCGAGCGAAAGCGCTCGGCCTAACCCTCGCTGAGATCAAGCATCTCCTTGCCGTCGCGGAAAAGGGCCACTGCCTGCTCACACAGGCCGAGCTGCGCGACATCCTCGAGCGGAAGATCGCAGCCTGTACCGAGCGTATCCAGGCGCTCACCGCCTTCAGAGCCGTGCTCGAGGCCGCGATCCAGCGCTTAGCCACGGCAAGCGACGCACAGCTTGGAAGTCCCCAGAGCTGTGACTGCTGTGCCGCCTTCGCACCAGATTGCCCGTGCATCCCGGAGGCACCAGCGCGTGCCGCTTGACCTTGACGTGAAGGTCAAGGTGTACGGTGATGCCAGATCGCACGCCGTCGACGCGATCGGGCAGTGATACATCGTGTCGCGAAGAGCATCGTAATCTGCCCACACGCTCGTTGGAGATCCTTTGCAGTTCGTCAGGCCAGAGGGTCTATCCGCCGAGGGTGAGGAGGGCGAGGCATGTCGCTCGAGCAATTCCCCGACCCGGTTCTCGTGATCGTTGCCCATCCCGACGATATCGAGGCGCACTGCGCTGGCACCGTCGCTCGGCTCGTCGCCCAGGGGAAACAGGTAGCGTATGTCCTGGCGACCAGCGGCAATCGAGGCACGACGGATCCAGCCATGACAGCCGAGCGCCTCGCTGAGCTCCGAGAAGCAGAACAGCGAGCCGCGGCTGCGATCGTTGGCGTCACAGACATCACGTTCTTGCGCTACGACGACGGCGACCTTGCCTTCCACGTTCCCCAGCTTCGCGCTGATTTAACGCGGCTCATCCGGCAGTATCGACCGAGCACGATCATCACGCACGACCCCTATCCGGGAAATGGCTCGCGAGATGCATGTGCGATCTATCCTGATCACACGACACTCGGGCTCACCGTCTTCCAGGCTGCGTACCTGTGTGCCCCGAGCCCGCTGTGCGAGCCAGAGCAGGTGCGTAAGGGATTACCGATACACCGCCCAGAGGTGCTGATGCTCATCATGAGCCAGGAGCCTGATGTCTTTGTGGATATTGAGCCAGTATTTACGCTCCGAATGCAGGCCCTACGGCAGCACGTCACGCAAGGGCGAGATCGGCCCGAGCAGGAAGCGCTCTTCCGGCGCATCGCCGGCGAGCTCGGGCGACGAGGCGGTTACCGGCTGGCTGAGGGATTCCGCCGGCTCGCGCCGTCGTGACGGCCTGGAGCGTTAGGGGATCGAGTCGTCTCCCCGCTCTGCGGATCACCTGTTTGCCGCGGGCCAGTCGTCATGATGGAGTTCGACCATGGTGCTGCGGCTCGTGGCTAGGCCAAGCGCTTGACCCAGGCCTCTTCGGGCATGAGCGCCTCGTGGCCAGCGGGCCGGATCTTTCGGTAGACCTGCTCCGGCGGCAGCCGCCGCCCGTCGACGCTGAGGAGATAGTCCACCGGGATGCCGAAGAGCCGCTCGTTCTCCTCGAGGTAAGGCCGGATCAGCGCCCAGTCCTCGGGCGTGAGCGCGGCGAACTCGCCACCGTTGAGCTGGCTCTCATCGAGGAGTCCCCGCGGGTCACGCACGTAGATCGCCCCGCCGGAGGCCAGGGAGAAGAGGTTGCCACCGGGATAGGGCGTATCCAGCTCGTACAGTCGGCCGTCCTCGTCGAAGGCGACCCCGTTGACGATCGCGAAGCCGCCCCCGTCCAGCGGGTCGCCGGCCATGAATGACTCGGCCAAATAGTCCAGGCAGGTGCCGTTGATCACCACGCGCGGCCGGCCGACCGCGTTGATCAGCGGCCGCCCGGCAGCATTGCCCAGGATGAAAGCCCTGCCCCCCTTGGCAGCGTAGCCGAACGTCTGGCCGACGTCGCCGTAGACGATTAAGGTGCCGTCCTTCATGATCTGGGCGAGCTGGTCCTGGGCACTGCCGTGCACCACGATCTCGGCACCGTCCAATCCGGAGGCGAGGTAATCACCGGATGAGCCATACACGTCGATCCGCACGCCGTGGGAGTTCGGCCCCAGTCCACAGCCGAGGAATCGCTGGCCCCGGACATTCGCCACGA
>BEIC01000262.1 GCA_002898875.1 bacterium HR26 | reverse complement strand
CCGAGCAGCATATCACCGCTCGCTCCGGAGAAGGGATCGACGTAGCCGATACGCACCCGGCACCTCCCTCCCGCCTGCCTTACGACGAGCGCCGTACCCGGCTGGGCAGTCGCACCAGCCCCCAGCCCCTGCACTGCATGCGGCTACCCTACTCTGCTCCACCCGGAGGGTCCGCGTTGAACGTCTGCCGCTCCTGGTCGGCGCGGAGCTGGCCGCAGGCGGCCGCGATCTCGACGCCGCGGGAGTAGCGCACAGTGGTCGAGATCCCGTGCCGGCGCAGGATCTCGGCGAAGCGCTCGATGCGCTCGGGGGACGGCCGCTCGAACGATGGCTCGGCCGGCGTGGGGTTGAGCGGGATCAGGTTCACGTGGCAAAGCAGGCCGCGCAGCAGCCGTGCCAGCTCCTCGGCCGTCTCATCCTGGTCGTTCACACCTTTGATCAGCGTGTACTCGAAGGACAGCCGCCGGCCGGTCTTCGCTACGTAGCGGCGGCAGGCGGCCAGCAGCTCGGCGACTGGGTAGCGGCGGTTGAGCGGCACCAGCCGTGAGCGCAGCTCGTCGTTGGGCGCGTGGAGCGAGACCGCCAGCTTGACCTGGTACGGCTCCTCGGCCAGCCGGTCGATGAACGGCACCAGCCCGGAGGTGGAGAGCGTGATCCGCCGCGCGCCGAAGTTCATCCCGGCCGGCTCGTGAAGGATGGCTACCATCTTCATGGTGGCATCGTAGTTCTGGAACGGCTCGCCCATGCCCATCACGACGATGTTCGTCAACGGTCGCCCGCGCTCGCGTGCCCGGCGGGCGGCGAACACGACCTGGCTGACCATCTCGCCTGCGCTCAGGTTGCGGATCAGCCCGGTCATGCCGGTGGCGCAGAAGGCGCAGCCGATCGCGCAGCCGATCTGGCAGGAGACGCAGACGGTCGTGCGGTCGGGGTAGAACATCAGGACGGTCTCGACATGCTGGCCGTCGACGGTGCGGAACAGGAACTTCTGCGTCTCGCCGTCGTCCGTGCTGACCTCGCGCACTAGGGTCAACGTGGTCAGCGGCAGCGTCTCGGCCAGCTCGGCGCGCAGCGGCTTGGGCAGCACGGTCATAACCTGGTAGTCGAGCGCGAGTTGCCGGTATGCCCAGTGGAAGAGCTGCCGCGCCCGGTAGCGCGGGTGGCCCCGCTCGACCAGCCACCCTTCGAGCTCGGCCAGCATGAAGTCGTGCAACGTCAAGGGGCGCCGGCTGCGCGGCAGCGCCGGCCGGACGCGCTGGGGATGGATTGTGGCTCGTGTGGCCGCTGTCATGGTCAGGCTCACCTATTCAGACTGCATCGGAGGAGAAGTGTACCACCGGGGCCACTCAGGCCGGATGCCGTCGCGTCGCCGCATCGTGCTCCCCTAGCCGCGCCCGGAGCGCGGCGATGCGCTCGCGGTAGTGCTCTTCGCTGTACGCCTGCAGGAAGCGCGGGAGGCGCTCTCCTCGAGCGAGGTGCCACTTGCGGAAGGCGAGGTCGACCAGGAGCTCGTCGAGCTGGCGCTGGAGCAGCCAGGCGCGCAGGCCGCCGCGGCTCAGCGCCCGCCACAAACGGCGTCGCCGCGCCCACGGGCGCGCCAGAACCTCCAGATCTTCCGGCAGCGCCGTGCCGTGCTCCACCTCGTCCGCGAGCTGCTCACGGATAATGCGGGCCGCCCGCCGCCCGCCGGTCACCGAGAGGACGATCAGGGTGAGCAGGCCGGGCACCGTCAGCGCCAGCGGCAAGCCAAGCACGAGCCCCAGCGTGAGGAGCGGGTTCTCCTGAGCCAGGTTTGTGGCCTGCAGCAGCGTCGAGGCGCCGTTCCACAGCCCATGGAGCAGGATAGCCACGGCGAAGCCGGCAATCGGCCACAGCAGGCGGCGCTTGCCGGGAGCGACCTGACGATAGCGCCCCAGCCCGATGCCGGTCGCGCTGGTGAACAGGGAGTGGGCCAGCCCGCCCAGCACGCTGCGCAGGAAGAAGAGCACCCCGACGCCAACCAATCCGCCCTCCAGATACGCGCCGGAGAAGTAGAGGATGTTTTCGACCATGGCGAAGCCGAGCCCGACCAGCGCCCCGTAGACGATCCCGTCGACGACGTCATCGAACTCGTGGCGTGCCAGCAGGAACAGCAGGGCCAGCGCGCTGCCCTTCGCACTCTCCTCGACGACCGGTGCCACGACGGATGAGCCGAGGACATCAGCGACACCGCTTCCCAGCACTGCCGCCAAGGTGGCTCCGGTGAGCAGCTCGATGAGCGCTGAGACCAGGACAGCCACGAAGGCGCCCCAGAAGAAGGCGGCACCCAGGAGCACCGCCGGCTCCGGCTCGCGCGGGTCCAGGGCGAGGATCAAGGCAGCATAGGCCGGGACCAGCAACACGGCAGCGAGGCCCGCCACCACCAGGGCGACCAGCGGGATGGCGAGCAGGAGGAAGCCGGCGACTACAATGGCGCTCAACAGGATGATCCAGCCGGCACACCCCAGGAGCAGCCAGCGCAGGCTACGATCCAGCACGCTCGGCTGCGGGGCGGCGACCCCTGCTCCCTCCGCCATCGTCTGCGCTCCGATCCCCACTCCATGGATGCCGAGATCGCCGCCAAGCGTACCCGCAGACCCATCGCCGCTCAATACCGCTCGCCCACCCACTCGATTGCCTCGACGCCAGCTACCTCGTGGCCGAGCCGTTCCAGCTCGGCGCGCAGCTCCTCCTCACGCGCTCGCCCTCGCTCGACGACGACCAGCACGCGCCGCTCGGGAATCTCCCCTTCGACGTCGAGCACGCCGGTGCAGCGGCGGAGCTTCCTCTGGATTCTCCGGTAGCACCCTTCACAGTGGATCGTCGGGACCGTGAACACGTAGGCCATGCGCGGTGGCGAAGCGGGCTGAGCTGAGGGCCTGGGCCGGGGCAGGAGCCGGCCAGCGAAGGAGTGCGCCAGCACCAGGCTCACGCTGACCGCCATCGCCCCCATCGCCCAGACCGGCGTGATGAGTCCGGTCACGGCTGCCGCGATGCCCGCGCCGTTGAAGACCAGGGCCAGCGCGACGTTGGTGGCTGTCAGCCGGTAACTCCGGCGGGCGAGCTCATAGGCGTCGACGAGCGCCGAGAGCCGGTCGCCGATGAGCACGATGTCGGCAGCCTCAATGGCGATGTCGGTCCCAGCGCCGATCGCGATGCCGACGTCGGCCTGCATGAGCGCGGGGGCATCGTTGATGCCGTCGCCGACCATCGCGACGCGCACGCCCCGCTGCTGGAGCTCGCGGATGGCTGCCGCCTTGTCCACGGGCAGCATCTCGGCCTGCACCACCTCGATCCCAACGGCGGACGCCACCGCGTTCGCCACGCGCCGGTGATC
>BEIC01000261.1 GCA_002898875.1 bacterium HR26 | reverse complement strand
ATCCCTGGGATATGGCGCGTCCACGTCCACCACCAGCGCCGAGCCGAGCAGTCGATCCACCAGCTTCCAGGCCGCCTTGTCCCCCCACAGGGCAGCCAGCTCGCCGAACAGCTCCCGGCCGAACAGCAGCGGGTGACCTAGCTCGCCCCGGTAGCGCACGAGCGCCACCGGGGCTCTCCGCTCCAGCCAGGCACCCGCCAGCCGGTCGATCACCGCCGAGGAGATCCCCGGCTGGTCACCGAGGATGACCGTCACTGCCTCGGCCTCCGCAGCGACCGCATCGAGGCCAGCGCGGTAGGACGCGCTGCAGCCGGCACCCGGCTGCTCGGCGATCACCAGCGTCGCGCGCCCCCAGTCACGTTGCGCAGCCCACTCTGCCAGCGCCGGGTTGAGCACCACGACTACCCGATCCAGCAGGGTAGCGCGGCAGACCTCCGCGACCACCCACTCGAGCAGCGTCGTCCCCCGGTAGGTCAGGAGCTGCTTGGGGCGACCAAGCCGCTCGGATTGTCCACCGGCCAGCACCAGCCCGGCGATCGACGCTCGCCCCGCTAGGCCTTCTTGCGTCACAGCCAGCCCTTCCGGTTAGCGATCATCACCGCTTCCAGCCGGTTGCGGGCACCCAGCCGCCGCAGCACCTCCTGAACGTAGCCCTTGACGGTGTTCTCGCTCAGGAACAGCCGCTCGGCGATCTCCCGGTTGGACAGCCCCTGCGCCATCAGCCGCAGCACTGAGAACTGGTGTGGCGTCAGCGGGTGCTTGGGCGGCTGGTCCCCCTGTCGTAGCCGCTCCAGCACCACCGTGGCCACCCGCGGGTCGATCACCGCCTCGCCGCGGGCCACTGCCTTCAGGCTCTGCTTCAGGTCGAAGTGGACGATGTCCTTGAGCACGTAGCCGCGGGCGCCGGCCAGGAGGCAGCGGTAGACCAGCTCCTCCTCGCCGAAGGCGCTCAGCACCAGTACCTTGACCTCGGGCGCCCGCTCGGCCAGGAGCCGGCAGACGTCGTCGCCGTGCATCGACGGCAGTCGCACATCGAGCAGCACGACGTCCGGCCGCACGGCGTCCACCATCGCCACCCCACTCGGCCCATCATCGGCCTCGCCCACCACCACGAAGTCGGGATCGCCGTCGAGGATATGCTTCAGCCCCGTGCGGACGATCTCATGGTCGTCGATCATCGCCACGCGCAACGGCGTGACCACAGCGCGCGCCACGACTCACCTCCGCGGCTCAGCCGGGATCACAGCACGGAGAACCAGACCACCGTCCTCACCGTTCTGCAGCTGGAGCTGCCCGCCGAGCGCCGCTACCCGCCGCTGCATCGAGCGCAGGCCGAAGTGGCCTGGCCGGTGCAGCGTCCACTCGAGCAGGCTCGGAGGTATGCCTCGGCCGTTATCCTGCACCACCAGCGTCACCGCCTGCGGACTGTACTGCAAGCTGACGATCGCCAGATCCGCCCCCGCGTGCCGGCGCACGTTGGCCAGCGCCTCGGCCACGATCCGCAGGACGGTCTCCTCCGCCTCGTGCGCCAGGCGGCGCGGCCGGCCGTCGATGACCAAGTCGACCTGGAGATCCGGCCCCTGGAAGGACTCGACCAGCTCGCGGAGCTCTTGCACGAGCTCCCGCCCGGCCGGCGGCTCGGCCGCCAGGTCGTAGACCGCCCGGCGGATCTCGGCAGCGCCGCGCGCTGCCAGATCGCGGATGCGGCCGAGGGAGGCAGCCAGCTCCGGCGACACCCCTCCCTGCTCCAGGCACCAGGTCGCCTCGATGCCGATGCTGAAGATGATCTGTGCTACCCGGTCGTGCAGCTCCTCGGCGATCCGGTTGCGCTCCTGGTGGATCAGCGCCTCCACCTGCGCCGCGTTTAGCCGGGCGTGCAGCGCCTGCAGATCGGCGATCATCTGTCGCTGCTGCTCGTAAAGCCGCGCGTTCGCGATAGCCACCGCCACTTGATTGGCGAAGGTGCTGAGCAGCCGCTCGTGGCCGGCGTCGTAGCCGTCAGGCCGGTTCGCCACCCCGATCATTCCGATCGTCTCCTCGCGCACCTTGAGGGGCACGCCCAGGAAGGTGCGTACCGGCGGGTGCCCACGCGGTGAGCCGACGTGCAGCGGATCGTTCAGCACATCGTTCGAGAGGTTGGAGCGCCCCTCGAGGATGACCACCCCGAAGATCGTGCGACGGATCGGGATCTTGCGGAAGCGCTCGTAGAATCCGGGCCGATCAGGGATGAAGCCACGAATCGCGGCCACGTCCATTGTGTCTGGCCCGTCGACCAGCCCAATGAAGCCGAAGGCCGATGAGGTGAGCGCCAGGCAGTACTCGAGTGCCCGGTCCATCACCTGGCTCAGCTCGCGTAGCCCCGCGATCTCGACCGAGATCGCATACAGCGACTCGAGCTGGGCCTGCCAGCCGTCGGCGTCGACGGTCGGTTGAGGCAGCGAATCCGGCGGCCGGTGCACCATGACCGACATCTCCTCACACGCGCGACGGGGACAGTGTAGCACCGCCCGCGCCGCCTCCGCGAGTGCATGGGCTCTCCGCCTCCGACCTGGATCGCCCGTCTTCAGCGCGCATGTCCTCACGAGGGCGTTCAGGCCAATTGATCGACCGGCTTCGCAGTCCCAGCAGCGCGTGCTACCCTTCCCTCGACATCGGATGGCACGAGGGAGGACAGCATGGTGATCGGCAAGCTTGCCGACCGGCTGGTCGCCGAGGGCTACGCCCACCTCTGGGTCTGCTACACCGACTACAACGGCCGCCTGGCCGGGCGCAGCATCCCTCGCTCGCGCTTCGCCCACGTCGCCGAGCGGGGCACCAACTTCGCCAAGGCCAACTTCAACTTCACCATCCTCGACCAGCAGGTGCCGGATCCCCGCTTCACAGCCGATACTGGCGACGTGCTGGCCATCCCCGATCCCGAGGCCGTCTACCCCCTGCCCTTCCACCCGGGCACCGCACTCTCCTTCGCCATGCTGCATGAGGAAGACGGGTCGCTTTGGGACGGCTGCCCTCGCGCCGCCCTGCAGCGAGCAGTCGCCGCGCTGGCCGAAGCCGGGCTGAGCGCTCGCGTCGGGCTGGAGCCGGAGTTCTACCTGTTCAGCGACGAGGCCCTCACGCCCACGACACGGGCTGGGATGTACACCATCGCCGGGCTCGACGCCCAGGCCGCCTTTATCGAGCAGCTGACCCAGCACCTGGTCGAGATGGACATCACCCTGGAGCAGATCGGCAAGGAGTACGGGCCGGGCCAGTACGAGGCGACGGTTACCCCGGCCGACCCAGTGACGGCGGTCGACCGCTACCTGGTCTTCCGGCTGGCGGTGCGCTCACTCGCTCGGGCGCACGGCCTGCGGGCGTCCTTCATG
>BEIC01000260.1 GCA_002898875.1 bacterium HR26 | reverse complement strand
AAGACGACCCGAACACCGACGTGATCCTCCTCTACCTCGAGTCGTTCGGGAACCCGAGGAAGTTCTCCCGGATCGCCCGGCGAGTCGGCCGGCGCAAGCCGATCGTGGCCGTCAAGAGCGGGCGGACACCAGCAGGCATGCGAGGGACCTCTTCTCATACAGGGGCGATGCTGGCTGCCTCCGATACGACTATCGACGCCCTCTTCAACCAGGCAGGAGTCATTCGCACCGACACGCTCGAGGAGATGTTCGACGTGGCGGCGCTGCTGGCGAGCCAGCCACTGCCCCGCGGTCCACGGGTGGGCATCGTGACGAACGGCGGTGGTCCCGGGATCCTCGCCGCCGACGCCTGCGAAGCGGAGGGGCTCCAGGTACCGGTGCTGGAGGAAGCCACACGGGCGCGGCTCCGAACATTCCTTCCCAGGCAGGCGAGCGTCCAGAATCCGGTCGATTTGATCGCCTCGGCGACGCCGGAGCAGTACCGGCTGGCCGTAGAGGCGGTGATGGCCGATCCCAACGTGGACGCGCTGATCGTCATCTTCGTGCCACCGCTCGCAATCCAGGTGGAGGACATCGCTCGGGCGGTACTCGACGCTGCGCGGTCCTTGAGAGAACCGAAGCCGATCCTGACCGTCTTCATGTCGGCGCGAGGAGTGCCCGAGCTTCTGCGGGAGGGCGACCTGACCCTCCCGTCCTATGCTTTCCCCGAGTCGGCGGCGCGGGCACTGAGCAAGGCTGTGCACTACGCTCAATGGCGATCGATCCCGCCGGAGGCCCCCACCAGACCGGCTGGCATCGATCGCGACGACGCGCTGGCCTTAGTAGCGCAGGTGCTAGCAAGGGGAGGGGGGTGGCTCCACCCCGGCGAGGTGGAGCGGCTCCTCACCTCCTACGGCATCCCCCTCGTGCAGCAGCGCGTGGTATCAAGCCCGGAAGAAGCAGGCGATGCCGCTCAGGCACTGGGTGGACAGGTCGCCCTCAAAGCCATCGCTCCCGGGTTGGTGCACAAGACAGACATCGGAGGCGTCGCACTCGCTCTGCAGGGCCGCGAGGCCGTTGTCGAGGAAGCACTCAGGATGAATCGAAGGTTATGCGCCGCCGGTTACCGAGTGGAGGGGTACCTCGTGCAGGCGATGGCCCCGCCAGGCACCGAGATGATCGTGGGAGTGGTCGAGGACCCGAGCTTCGGGCCCCTGGTCGCCTGCGGCGCCGGGGGTATCCTGGCCGAGCTGCTGGGGGATGTCTCCATCCGCCTCGCACCGCTGACCGCCCGCGATGCCTCGGCCATGCTCCGCGAGCTGCGCCTCTTTCCACTTTTAGCCGGATATCGAGGAGCTCATCCCTCGGATGTCCCCGCCCTCGAAGAGGTTCTGCTCAGGGTCAGCGCACTCGCCAGCGACCTGCCGCACGTCGTCGAGCTCGAGCTGAATCCGGTTCGAGTCTACGAGCGGGGGGTGCTGGTGCTCGATGCCCGGGTGCGAGTGGAGCCGGTTCAACCGCCGTCTCTGGTGGCACGCCGCTAGCATCCGGGATGAAAAACGACACGCCCGCCAGGTTTACTACCCGCGTACGCCGCGTACGGCCGGCAAAACGACCTATCGCAGGGATAGGCTATGCGGAGAGGGCCAGCGCTGAGTGTTGATCGGTACCATGCGGGCCGGCCGGCGCCTCGCACCATACCTGCCCCGAGCCGAGCGCTTCCTCGAGGACACGTGCGAGATCCGCGCACCAGTCGACGCGCAGCGAGGGGCGCAGCAGGACCTCCCCATCGCCAGTAGGCAGGTGCAGGATCAGCAGGTCCTCGCCTGGGAACTCCACGAGCAGATCCCGCAGGCGGTGCATGGCCGCGATATCCTGATCCGGATCGGCCGTCACTGGCAGCCGGAGGTGAACGGTCGTAGGCTCCGGTTCGTCCACGGGCGTGGCAGCCTGCGCCAGCCGGATCTGCTGCGCGATGAGCTGCACATCCTCGTTGCGCACGTCGACCCGAGCAGTCACCCGCAGCACCATGTCCTCGGCCAGTAGCTCCTTGCTCTCCTCGTAGAGGTCTGGGAAGACCACGAGCTCGATGCTGCCGGAGCGATCCTCGAGCTGGCAGACAGCCATCACCCGGTTCGAGCGCGTCGTCAGCTTGCGCACCCCCGCGACGATCGCGATCAGCTCGACCGTCTCGCCGGCCGACTCCTCGTCGATCTCGGCCATCTGCACGAGACCGTCTCGGCGGATGATGCTGACATAGTCATCCAGCGGGTGCGAGCTGAGATACACGCCGAGCAGCTCCTTCTCCCATGCCAGCAGGGTGGCATGCGGGATATCGGGTGGCTCCTTCTCCGGCCGCATGATCGCCAGCGCCGGTGACTGCCCGGCCGCCGAGAACAGGTCGATCTGGCCCTTGCGATTGGCCCGCTGCCGCGCCTGCGCGGCGCTGATGGCCTGATCCAGGACGGCGAGGAGCATCTTCCGGTCGCCGAGACAGTCGAGCGCCCCGCACTTGATCAGGCTCTCCGCCACGCGGCGGTTCACCACTGACCAGTCGATGGCTTCGCAGAAGTCCTCGAAGCTGCTGAAGCGCTTGCCCGGCCGCTCGTCGCGGGCCTTTAAGATTGCCTCAACGGCTCCTTCCCCGACGTTTTTCACCATCGCCAAGCCGAAGCGGATAGCCAGCCCGCCATCCGGCTGGCGCTCGACCGTGAAGGTCGCCTGGCTCTGGTTGATGTCGGGCGGCAAGACCGGAATCCCGAGCTTCTGGCACTCGGCCAGGGCAGCCGCCACCCGCTTCGCGGTACCGGCCGGATGGCTGGGAGCCAGCCGGAGTACGGCCGTCATGTACTCCGCCGGATAGTTCGCCTTGAGATAGGCAGTCTGATAGGAGATCGTAGCGTAGCAGACCGCGTGGGCCTTGTTGAAGGCGTAGCCGGCGAAGGGCTCGATCAAGTTGAAGATACGCTCAGCGTCCTCGGCGCTGTACCCCTTCGCCACCGCACCAGCGATGAAGCGCTCGCGCTCCGCCTTCATCTTCTCCGGAATCTTCTTGCCCATCGCCTTGCGCATGATATCGGCTTCGCCCAGCGTGTAGCCGGCGAACTTACGGGCGATGAGCAACACTTGGTCCTGATAGACGATAACGCCATAGGTCTCGTCGAGAATCTCCGCTAGGTCCGGGTGCGGGTAGGTGATCGGCTCCAGCCCGTGCTTGGCGCGGCAGTAGGTCGGGATGTGCTGCATCGGTCCTGGGCGGTAGAGCGCGACCATCGCGGCCAGCTCCGCGATCGACGTCGGCTGCAGCTCGCGGATGTAGCGCCGCATCCCAGCGCTCTCGAGCTGGAACACCCCGAAGGTCTCCCCCTGCCCCAGCATCCGATAGGTCTTCTCGTC
>BEIC01000259.1 GCA_002898875.1 bacterium HR26 | reverse complement strand
CCGAAGCGCTTGCTCTCGTCGTAACAGCTTCGCGGCCCTACCGGATTCACGTTGCCGTGATAGGTTTCCGGCTGCGGGTGAACTTCGGGATCGCCGTACACCTCCGAGGTGGAGGCAAAAAGGAAACGCGCACCGTGTCGACGGGCTAGCTCGAGCAGGTGCAGCGTACCAACCGAGTTCACGAGGTGGGTCTCGATCGAGTACCGGCGGTAGCCGACCGGGCTCGCCGGGCTGGCCAGGTGGAAGACGGCCTCGACTTCCAGATCGAGTGGCTCGGTGATGTCGTGCTGGAGGAATGTAAAGCGCGGGTGCTCGAGCAGGCCAGCCAGGTTGTGCAGCCGCCCGGTGATCAGATTGTCGACCGCGATGACGTCGAATCCGGAATTCAGCAACGCCTCACAAAGGTGTGAGCCGATGAACCCGGCACCGCCGGCAACCAGAACCCGCACGCTCGACTCCTTCACCCCGTCTCAGGCGCCGGTGCCACGGCGGCCCGGCTGCTCAACTCCAGCTCAAGTATGGCAGCGAGAAGCCAGAAGGCGAGAGCAAGATCGGGCAAGAAGTAACCATTGTCAACTAGCCCGTGCACGGCACCGGCGACGACGGCGAGCCCAGCGGCCAACCCTAGTGGTCTCGCCTCGCGCGCGGCGGAACGGAGGCAGCGTAGCAGCGTGACCGCGGCGCAGATGAGCAGCGCGACGCCCATCAGGCCGAGTCGCAGCCAGGCGTCGAGCAGGAGGTTATGGGGATGTGAGGTGAAACGCTCTGGCCACGCCTCGGGTGCGACGTAGCGGGGAGCGTACTGGTAGAGAAACTGATCGAGCCCGACGCCGAAGATCGGGTAATCGCGGACCATGGCGAGGGCTGCGCCCCAAATATTGAGGCGCAGACTCCCGCTGCCACCTTGGAAGAGGCTGAGAAATCGTTCAGGCGCTGCGAGAATGAGGCCTGTGATCGCCACGGCACTGCCGGCCGCGAAGGCCACGGTAAGGCGATGATGCCTGGTCAGCCAGCCCGCGAGCAGCACGGTAAGCAAGACGCTGAGCAGCGCCCCACGGGAATAGGTGAGCACGAGCGCTCCGGCTGAAATCACCGCCGGAATTGCCCAGAGCCAGCGGGAGCGCCCCGTGCCAGCAAGCGCGATCGCCGCAGCGAGCATCAGCGGCCGCTCGAGGTAAAGCGCCAGGGCGTTCGGATGCGGGTGCAGCCCACGGATGCGCACCACTCCCTCGACTGCTAGGCCGGAGCCGGCGAGTCCGGCTCCGATACCGTAGAGCGCGATTGCAGCGCTGGCGAGAGCCCAGCCGCCGAGCGCACGCCAGCGATCATCCCGCTGGCGTAAGAACCAGCAGTACAGGAAGTAGGCGACCACAGGCTCGAGCACCACCCAGCGGAATTCGCGCAGGCTCTCGCGCCGGTGCTCAGGGTCAGCGACCGTTCCCAGTGAGACTGCGCCAGCAACCAGCAGTCCGACCGCAATCGCGGAGAACCGGAGATCGGCGAACCAGGAGCGGAGCGCCGCGAACTGCGCACGCCAGTTCGCCGGAGCGCTGAGGGTTGTCCAGGCGACACGGATCGACACACCGGCCACCGTTGCTACAACGAGGATCTCTGCCGGGTTGAGACGAGTCGCGCCCAGGCCGATCTGGAGCGGTTGGTAGACCAAACCCAGGCTGGCCGGCAGGATGATGAGCGGGCCGCGGGGAGCGACAGTTCCTAACGCGATCAGCCCGGCGATAGCCAGGAGAGCGAGCGGGGAGCCGCCCGCCCCGTACCCAACCCCGAGGAGCAGCACCGCGCAGGCCGGACTGAGCCAGGGGGACACGCGTTGTATCTGGACGAATACGCGCGTGCCTGAGCGGTCAAGCGAGACCATCGTCCTCCACCATCTCTGACGGGCTGGCTGCGGGGAGCCAGCCGCGGGCAGCCGCGAGCGCGAGCCACCACCGGCGGAGCGAGAGGAAGAGGAGGCCAGCGAGCGCAGTGAACACGAGCGACAGCAACCAGCCGAGCGCCGGCCGGTTGCTCACCTCGACGCTGCTGATGGCAAGTTCAGCGTCTGGCCCGTTGGACAGAACGACGACATGATAGCCTGGTCTGAGCCCGGTCGTGACCCTGATCTCCTCGCTCGATGCCTGGGAAGCCTCCAGATCGAGAAAACTGCCTGTCTCGTCGCTGGGCAGGCCCGGTGCCGGATTGCCGTCGATCGTCACGTAGACCTTGCCGGCGTCGGGGCCGACCCGAGCAACGAGTGTAAGCGCTGTGCCGTAGAACGGGATCGTGAAGGAGGCGCCGCTGGCGCGGGTGGCCAGGAAGGTTCGGCCGCCGACATCCTGTGTTACCCAGTCTCCCTCGGCCCGCACGGCCGGGTGGGGGAGGGGAGTCGTTCCAGGGTAGAGCGCCGGTCCGGCGGCGCCGTCCGGCTTCGGGATACCGACCTGGTGGAGGCGATCAGCTACCGTCAGCATCCAGGCTGCGATGGCGAGGATGAGCACGGCGGCCAGGGCGGGCCCGGTCAGCGGCCACAGCTGGCCGAGCAGGGCGCTGAGCTGGCCCAGCCCGAACGGTCGTCCTCGTGTATGGGGCCGCGGCTCCGCTTCCATCACGCGCTCCCAACTCCGCCGCTAGTATGCGGCACGGAGCGGCCGGTGTCGCGCCTTCCGCTCGCCGCGGATCGATGACCGGTGCCAGGTACAATGTTGGGCGGGTGCGGCGAGCGGAAGGGGGACGTCGTGCAGGCAGAGATCGGGGTGATCGGCGGCAGCGGGCTCTACCGGATGGCAGAGCTGCGGGAGGTTGAGGAGGTCACGATCGAGACGCCGTTCGGCTCGCCGAGCGCGCCGATCACGCTCGGGACACTCCAGGGGGTGCGGGTCGCCTTCCTGCCCCGGCATGGTCTACACCACCAGTTCAGCCCGAGCGCTGTGCCGGCCCGCGCCAACTTCTGGGCGCTCAAGCAGCTCGGCGTGCGCCGGGTCGTCTCAATCAGCGCTGTCGGCAGCATGCGCGAGGGGATCGCGCCGCTCGATCTGGTCGTGCCTGACCAGATCTTCGACCGCACCGTGCGGCGGCCCCGTTCGTTCTTCGAGGAGACCGGCCCGGTCGTCCACGTGGCGCTCGACGAGCCGTTTTGCCCCGACTTGCGGCAGGCGCTGGCTGAGGCGGCGACTCGTGTCGGTGCCCGCGTCCATCGCGGTGGGACATACATCTGTATAGAAGGGCCGCAGTTCTCGACCAAAGCCGAGTCTCGGATCTATCGGACCTGGGGTGTCGACGTGATCGGCATGACGGCCATGCCGGAGGCCAGGCTGGCCCGCGAGGCAGAGCTCTGCTTCGCCATTCTGGCACTGGTGACCGACTACGATGTCTGGCATCT
>BEIC01000258.1 GCA_002898875.1 bacterium HR26 | reverse complement strand
GCCCGATCTCTTTTTCACGCAGGTCAGATAACCAGGTCGCTCGGGTCGTGAACCGCAGCGACAACGCCTCTCCGCTTGTGGTACTGGCCACACCAGCGGTACACGGTCTCGGTTATCGGCTGCACCCAGCCGTCGCTGCGCAACCGCTCCAGGTCGTTCCGGCGCAGGCTGATCAGATACGGCTGCAGGCGGCGCCAGGCGGCGCGGCTGGGCTTGGCCCGCCACTCGGCAAGCCGCTGCTCGGCGTCGTCCCAGGGCACGAGAACCGGCAGCGTGTCGTCGGCGATCAACCGATACTTCTCGGCCACCTCGGGGTAGTTCAGCTCTGACCGCAGCGCCTGGATGCGTTGTTTATCGGGATTTACCGCGTCGAACAACAGGCGGTAATAGAGACGGTAGAAATCAGGCTGGTTCAACGACTCCGCCGGATACTCTCTGAGCAGGAACCGTGCCTTCTCGAGGCCGATGAGGTACGGGCCGCGGGGTATGCCGCCCTCGGCGGGCTCGAAGATGACGACCTGCCCCCGCTCGCACGTGCCCTCCCGGTTGCAGCGGCCGGCTGCCTGGACGATCCGATCGAGCGGACCGATGGCGCGCCACACCTCCGGGAAGTCGAGATCCACCCCGGCCTCCACGACCTGGGTGCTGACCAGGCGCACCGGCTCGCCCGCTTTCAGCCGGCAGTGGATCGTTTTCAGTATCTCCCGCCGGTGCGCGCCGCAGAGGAGCGTCGAGAGATGGAAGATATCCTCGTCTTCATCGAACTGATCCAGTACCGCGAGCGCATCGCGGCGAGTGTTGAGGATCACCATGACCTGGCGGCGACGGCGAATCTCGTCCGCTAGCTCTTGCCAGGAGATTGGTTCAGGTAGCACGCGGTACTCGACGCGCTCCAGCAACCGGAAGTGCTCGGCGTAGCCCTCGACGATCTCGCGGATCTCGTAGCTCGCGAGCTCGCGGAGAAGACGGCTCTCCTCGAACGTCGGCTGTGTCGCCGTGGAGAGCACGACGGTGACGCCGTATCCCTCCACCAGGCAGCGGAGAACGTCCAGCGTTGGAGAGAGGAGTTCTGGCGGCAGCGTCTGAACCTCGTCGAGGATGATCACGCTGCGGGCTAGGTTGTGCAGCTTGCGGACGCGCGACGCCCGGTTGCCGAGCAGGCTCTCGAAGAGCTGCACGGTGGTGGTGACGATGAGTGGAGCATCCCAGTTCTCGGTCGCGAGCTGCCAGCGCAGGTAGTCCTCGTCCTGCGCCTCGCTTCGGTCTTTGCTTCGGTTCCCGCTCGGCTTCAGCTCGAAATCGCTGTGGTGCTCGAGGACCGATTCCTCGCCGAGGATTTTCTGGTAGACCTCCGCCGTCTGGTCGATGATGCTCGTGTACGGGAGGGCAACGACGATCCGGCGCAAACCGTGGCGCAATGCATGCCGCAGCCCAAAGGCCAGCCCGCTGCGCGTCTTGCCGCCACCGGTCGGCACCGTCAGGCGGTAGATGCCGGGAGGCCCCTCGGCCGCACGAAGGCAGGCTTCGTACACCTCGCGCCGCACGCGGTTGACGGGGGAATCCTCCGCTTCGGCCAGCAGCCGGTCCTGAGCAGCCTCCAACCGGTTCCAGAGCGTCTCCAGCTCGGGCCAGGTGCGGCGAAGCGTGGCTCGTGCGTCGTCGAAGTGGGCCTCGGTGTCCAGCCGGTCGGCGTCGACCAGGGCCGAGAGCAGCATGCGGATGAACAGTTCCCGAGCGGTCGTGTCCAGTTTTGGAAGTTTGCCGGGATCGAGTTTCGGAAGCTGCCACCAGCCGCGGGCGCTCGCTGCGCGAAGGTAGCCGTAGAGAGCCTCGAGCACGCGCGTATCTTCATCCAAGCACCGGTCCAGGTCCTGAGCGTAGGTGCCGCCGCACGCGAGCTCGGAGTGGTGTGCGCCGACCGGAAGGGCGAGCTCTTTCCATCGCTCGGGGTCTCTCTGCACCTCCCAAATCAGTTGATACGCCAGCGTCGCCCCGTACTTAGCGTGTGGAACAGACTTTCGCGGGCGTCCCGCTGCCGCCTCGCGCAGGTACTCCTGAAAGGCCGGGTTAGCCTTCCCCAGGTCGTGGAGGATCCCGAGAAGATACGCGATCGCCTCTCCCCCGAAGGGCCGCGCGAACTCGGCGGCCCGCTCGGCCACCCGCCGCAGGTGTTCGTGGAGCAGATCCCAGTGGCCCGCCGCGTTGGGCGTATGCGCATACAGAAGAGGGGCGACACCGCCCCTGGCATTCCCGCTCGACAAATGAGAGTCCCCCAAAGAAATCGGAGCGCGGTGCCCGCGTTGCCAATTATTTAGGTCACTCCAAGTCTACAGGGTAGTGAGGGGTCCGACAAGTGCTCGTTCGGTTACCCGGCGTGCTCTGTCCGCTGCCAGAGCCATAGGCCATAGTATCCCGGCAACGGCCCCAGCTCGTACCGGACAGCGCAGCAGCCAGGCGCAGTATGGCTGCCCCCGGCGCTTGCCTGCACGTTCCCGGAGCAGCGGCCACGATGGCAGCGAAGGCCCGCTTACGGCGTTGCTCCAGCCCTCGCGGTCGCGAGGTTCTCGGCTCGGGCAGGTGCTGTGTACGCCAGCACATCGGTGCCGCCCGGCTCGCGACCGAGGTAGCTTCTCCAACCGATGAGATTGATCTCTCGCGTCCAGATCAGCCGCGGATCGGTGATCTCGTAGCTCGAGGTCGTCTGGTTGTGCTCGGCCAGCGTGGGAGAGATCAGAAACTGGAAGACGACCGGAACCTTGGCCCGGCCGCGGGCCAGCATGGCCAGGGCAGCAGCCGGCCAAGCCGATGGCGATCCGGCCGCGATCGACGCCCAGCGGCCCGCTTCCCGGTGCAGCCAGCTTTTAGGCCCGGCTCTGTGTCAGCCCAGACCCTGACCATCCTCGATGCTGCCAGAGACCCTCCCGGGAGTTTTGGCGCTCCCCGATGTGCCGGTGCGATCTGAAGGGAGCGCCAGTGCTGCCTTTTGGCAACCGGGTGCCCCACTGTGCGTGACGCGCAGGGCAGGCGATCAGGATCTCAACCCGCCGGATGACCGGCTATCAAGAGGTTGGGGCTACGACACCCTCCCACAATCGAGACATGTGTGTCTAGATATCTTGCTCTTCGGTTGTATTGGAGCCTAAATTGTGGTATACTAGCGTACACAAATCCCGCTGCCAGCTTCCTGCTGATCACGCTCGAAGCTGGGCGTCGTCTCTGCCGCGGCGCACCGGCAGCGTGGTCGCCGGTGCGCGATTCGGGAGGCGGAGAGCGGCGCAGGGGGAAGGGCTTACCTGTCGACCGCACGGCGCGCTGCGGAGCATGCCTCTTGAGCGTCGAAGCGGGCAAGGGCACCACGATGGCGGAGGGAGGTGAA
>BEIC01000257.1 GCA_002898875.1 bacterium HR26 | reverse complement strand
GGGAGGTGGGCGGCGCCGCCGGCTCCGGCGATGATCACCTCCAGGCCACGCCCCTCGGCCGAGGAGGCGTACTCGAAGAGCAGATCCGGCGTCCGGTGTGCCGAGACGACCCGAACCTCGTGCGGGATGCCGAGCTGCTCCAGGGTGGCGGCGGCGTGGGACAGCGTCTCCCAATCGGAGCGCGATCCCATGATCACGCCGACGAGGGGGCGATCGGGGACCTGCTCGTTATCGGGAAGGCGTGGAGACTCGCCCTGCATCGCTGGTCGGCTCATCCTTCCTGCCTGAACCATCGAAACCAGGTACGAGATGCAGCCCGACCTCTCGGCTCAGTCCTCACCCTGTGCCTTGGTGAAGCCGAGCTCGCCGTCGAACTCGAGCAGGCGCTGGATCCGGAACCAGGGATAGCGCTCGCCGATCCGGGACACGAGCTGGAAGATATCGGCATCGGTCACGCCGTTGCCGGCCGAGCGTGCCAGAAACCGGCAGCGCCAGTGGTCGACATAGTCCGTCGTGGCGCCGGTCGACGGGTACACTTGCAGTCCCCGGTTGGAGATCAGGTGCAGCCGGAGCGGCGTGTCGCTGGCGAGCTGCTCCAGCGCAGGGCCCAGAGTCTCTGGCATCTCGGCTGCCTCGATATAGACATCGACCCCGGCAATCCTCCGCGAAGACACCTTAACGACGTCGGGCTCTGGCTTCACCGGCGGCATCTGGATTGGGCGATAGGAACGTGACTGCCAGGTGCTGGAGCGCCGGCCGAGGTTGGCGATGATAGCGTCGGTGAACTCGGTCGTGCTCGCTGCGCGCGCGTCGCCGACGACGTCGCGCGTGAGCACCTTCCCCTCCTCGAGCGTGACGATCACCGCCTGCTCGATCGCCTCGGCGGCTTCGAACTCGTCGAGGTAGCGCAGCATCATGACCGCGGTCAGGATCATCGCGGTCGGGTTGATGACGTTCTTGCCGGCATACTTGGGCGCCGAGCCGTGCACCGGCTCGAAGATCGCGATGCCGTGGCCGAGGTTGGCTGACGGCGCGAAGCCGAGCCCCCCGACCAACCCTGAGGCGAGGTCGCTGATGATGTCGCCGTTCATGTTGGTCGTCACGATCACGTCAAACTGCTCGGGCTGCTTGACGAGCTGGTGGGCGCAGTTGTCGATGATGATGTGCTGCGCCTCGATGTCCGGGTAGTCTCGCGCCACCTCTTCGAAGATGCGCTTGAAGCTGCCCTCGGTCAGCTTGAGGATGTTGGACTTGGTCGCGCCGTGGACAGTCTTGCGACCCTCCGCGCGTGCGAGCTCGAAGGCGAAGCGAATAACTTTCTCGCTCCCCTTGTGGGAGATCAGCTTCGTCGCGTTCCACACGCCGGGCGTTTCCCGGTATTCGATCGCGGCGTACAGGTCTTCGATGTTCTCGCGCACGATGACGAGGTCGACGCCTCGGCCACGGTACGGGGTGGGGATGGCGGGCAGCTCCCGCACCGGCCGGACGTTGGCAAACGCCTCGAAGAGCTTGCGTAAAGTGACGTTCGCACTCTTCTCGCCGTAGCCGACCGGCGTCTCGAGCGGCCCTTTGAGCACGACCCGCGACCGCAGGATCGACTCGACGGTATCGTCCGGCACTCCGCTGGCGATGCCTTCCCGGAACACGCTAGCTCCGGCGCGCCGCACGTCCCACTCGATCGGTACCCCGGTCGCCTCAACGATCCGGCGAGCAGACTCGACGACTTCCGGCCCGATCCCATCACCGGGGATCAGGGTGACCAGCTTTTTCCCCTCAGGCGTTACGCAGTACTTCATGCCTCCTGCTCCGGCGCGTTGCTCGCTAAACGCTCGCCCGGTCATATGACCAACCGACCTTACGCGATCAGTCCAAACGCGTCAACCCTGCGCGGAACTGGTTGTTCCCCAGTTCTCAACCCCATGGCTTGCCAGAGTAGAGGACACGCCCGTGCGATGGACGCTGCTCCGGACCGGCTACGGAGGAGGATGTGTACTGCTGTTGTCACAGCGGACATCCACGGTTCTGATTGCTGGCCACGGCCATGGGGATGAGTGTCGTTGTCCACCGCGCTCAATCGCGGGCGGCCGCCTTGGTCGCGGCCAGCGGGAGCCGGCCGAGCTGGATGTCCTCACGCACCAGCTCGGCCACGCGGTTGCCGATGCGCACGCTGTAGTTGGTGCCGCGGTCTTCGGGATAAATCTGAGCGGTATTGGCCAGGTAAACCCCGGGTAAGGGCGTCCGGTGCTCCGGGATGCGAGCCGAGTAGCGAACCGTGATGATCGGCTGGGCCGCCCGCTCGCGGAACACCCAATAGCGCTCGACCCACTCGGCTGAGAAGCTGGGGTTGATCTTGCGCAGGTGTGGGATCGCCTCCTGGAAGACCTGCTCGTCGCTCATCCCTAGGTACGGGTGGCTCTGCTCGACGTACTTGCTGACGTAGATGAAGTGCCAGCCCTGGTAGTGCTCCGGCCCGATGAAGTTCGTGTGCTCGATGATCCCGGTGAACGGCACATCCGGGTCGCCGATGTTCAGCCAGTAGATGTCGCTGAGCGCGTGGCGCGACTGGAGCAGCAGCGTGACCGCGGCCTGGTAGACAGTGCCGGTGAGCTTGGCCTTGTAGTCCTCAGGGAGGTCGGGGAAGAGCCGAGCGAAGAGCGGCGATGGGATCGTCGCTACCAGCGCGTCGTGCCAGGTCTCGACTCCTTCGGTGTCGCGCACGACCCACTCGTCGTCATCTCGCCAGATCGCAGCCGTGCCGACGCCGGCCCGGATCTCGCCGCCCATCTCCCGGATCGCCTCGGCCAGCCGATCGATCAGCACGTTGAAGCTGCCCTTGATGTAGCCGAGCCGCTCCGGCTTGAAGAGCGATTCCCGCGACTGTGTCCGCAGGTAGATCTTGTTCCAGAACCAGGCCATCGAGACCTCACCGGCCCGCGGCCCGAACTTGGCGCGGAGCTGGGGACCCCAGACATGCTCGAAGGCGCGCCGACCGAGTGCCCGCCGCAGCCACTCGGCCGCGGTGACCTCCTCGAACTTGCGCCAATCCCTGACGTGCTGGAGGTAAAACGTCACCAGTCCCAGGCGGAGGCGATCATGGAAAGGGACTACCCCGAGCCTCAGCACATCGAGCGCGCTGGCCAGCGGGTAGATCCGTCCTCGCGCGTAGAAGCCAACCTTCGAGGGGAGCCAGAGGAGCCGATCGCCGATGCCCAGCTCCTCCATCAGTGCCACGATATCCCGATCGCTCATGAAGAGATGGTGGTAGAAGTACTCGAGTGCCGTCCCAGCGACCGAGAAGGCGGCAGCCTGGCCACCGAGCTGGCGGTTCTGCTCCCACAGCGTCACCTGATGGCCTTGCTGCAGGAGACGGTACGCCGCGGTGAG
>BEIC01000256.1 GCA_002898875.1 bacterium HR26 | reverse complement strand
GCTCGGAGACGGTGCAGGTGGGCACCAGCTCGATGAGCCCGAGCTTGTGCCGGGTCTGCCGGTATCCGATGACGCAGAGCGTTCCCACGGCCAGGGACACCAGGCCAACGAGCGCGAGTACGGGTGTCCCCCTGCCCGATCCCTCCCCGGTTTCCGCCGAACCCTCGGCAGGACAGCTTGGCTGATCGCATCGGGAGAATACGGTTGCCGGTTGCCGCTGTCAGTCAGGCTGGCCCATCGCAAGTGGTGGGACGAGGATCCGATGCCAGGCTTCCTGTGCGAAGGCCAGGGCGGCCGCGCCGTCGACCGGCGGGCCGAACAGCTCACCTTGCGCCAGCGTGCAGCCGAACTGAGCGAGCGCCGCGTACTGCCGGTGAGTACGAACCCCCTGCGCGAGTGCCGCGATCCCTAGCTCGCACGCCAGCCCCACCAGTGCCCGCACAAGCGCGGGTGCCAGTGGGCCCTCGTCGAGAGCGGAGATCAGGGCGGGAGCGATGGTGATGCCGCTGATCGGCAGTTCGGTGAGGACGGCCAGCGGTGTGCCACCGAGCTCATAGCCGCCGACGAAGAGCGGCACCCCGCGTGACCGCAGTGCCTGAAGCGTCTCGACGCTACCCGACGTTGCCGTCAAGAGCGCCGATCCGCGGAGCGCCAGGTTCATGCGCTCAGCCGGGATACCGGCATCGCTGAGCAGCCGGTCGAGGTCATCTGCCAGCTCAGGCCGGAGCAGCTCGCTACTGGCGAGCTCCAGCACGAGAGCGGGCATCGCCGGTAACCGCGCGCCGGCTTGTGCCAGCCAGGAGACCGCCTCGCGCAGAGCCCACTGGCCGATCGGGACGATGATCCCGGCGTCCTCGGCCAGCGGGACGATCTCCTCGGCCGGGACGATTCGCTGCTCCGCGCTCTCCCAATCGAGCACCGCACCGAACCCGTAGAGCCGGCCTGATACCAGTTCAACGATCGGCTGGAAACGAAGCGAGAGCTGCTCCTGCTCGAATGCCTCGCGGAGCTGCGCTTCCAGCCGCGCTCGCGTGACGGTATCCCGGTACATCGGGGGCTCGAAGACGACTGCCTGGCCGCGTCCGAGCGCCTTCGCCCGGTAGAGGGCGATGTCGGCATCGCGGAGAAGGGCGTCGGGATCGAAGCGGCCCGGTTCACCGATCGCGATCCCAATGCTGGGCCGGATCGCGGCCGTGTGCCCGTCGATCCGGATCGGTCGCTCCAGCTCGCGCGCGATCCGCTCGGCCAGCATCATCGCCGCGTGCTCATCGGCCACCTGGGCGACGATGACGAACTCGTCACCGCCTAGCCGGGCGATTAGGTCGGACGAGCGGAGGCACTGGGACAGTCGGCGGCTCACTTCCACCAGCAGCCGGTCGCCGGCCGGATGGCCGAAGGTGTCGTTGACCTGCTTGAAACCATCGAGGTCGAGCAAGAGCAGCGCGAACGGCAGGCTCGATCGCGGAGCGTCGCCCTCTGCTTCCGCGAGCTCGGCCAAGTGCTGGAGAAGGTGCGCCCGGTTGGGAAGGCCGGTGAGCTGGTCGTGCAGGGCCAGGTAGCGGAGCTGGGCCTCTATCTGTGCGCGTTCGGTGATATCGAGGGCAATCCCGATGACCCCTACGATCTCGCTGGAGAGGTCGCGCAGTGGCTCGAGGCGTACGGCGTAGTTCCGGCCACCGTAGGTGAGTTCGAACTCTTGCGGCGTGCCAGCGAGCGTGAGCTGGTAGCGCTCCAACAAGAACGAACGCTCGGCGTCAGCCTCTACGAGGCTATCTACCGTGTTCCCGAGGAGAGACGAGTCGTCCATGCCCAGGGCTCTTAGACCGGCGCCGCTCGCTGAGGTAAAGCGGAGCTCTTGGTCGGTCGTCCACACGATGGCGGGCACCTGCTCGAGGACGAGCCGCAGGCGGGCCTCGCGCTCAGCCAATAGCTCCTGGGTCTGGCGGCGCTCGGCGATCTCGTCCTGGAGCTGGCGGTTGGCGAGCTTTGCCTGCTCGGCCGCCGTCGCCGCCCGCCGGGTCTGCCACAGGGCGACGGTGAGCAGTGCGGCCGTGGTGACCCCGAATGCCAGCGTCATTTCCGGAAGCGGGGTGGACGTGCGCTGGGGGATGCCGGGGCCAGGACGGCTTCGGTTGCTCTCCTCCTGGGCCCACAGCGCGCCCGCGATCGCGATCGAGAGCCAGATGCCCAGCAGCAGCGTGACCGGGGGTAGCCAGCGTGGCCAGGGGAAGCCGGCCCGGCGCTCGGCATTCCAGGCCAGGAGCAGCAGGCCCAGGCCAGCCGCTGCCGCCCCCACGCAGCGAAGCGACAGGGCGAGATTGTCGCTGAACTGCGCCGCCAGCAGTCTCTGCTCCGCTGGAGTGAGCGCGAACGCCGCGAAGCTGCCGCCGATGACCCAGGCAGGGAAGTCGAGCGCCAGCGCAAGAGCCAGGTTCGCCGGGATAAAGGCCACGATGGACCCGACCAGGCAGAGGAGAGCGAGCCGGAGCACGCTTGTCGTGCGCTCCTCGGCCAGCAACAGCCCGAGGCCGGCCAGGCCGACGATGGCCCGCGACTGGAGAGAGGGCGCCCAGATCCAGGCGAGGGAGAAAGGCGTCGGCGACGTCACAGCCAGGCTCCAGATCTCTGTCAGCACTGAAAGAGTGCCGAAGATTGCTGTGAGTAGGCCGACCCGCCTGGTCGCTCGCCAGCGACCCAGAAGGGCGCAGCCCAGCCCGATCGCGAAGAGCGCGAGGCCAAGGCCGGATGAGGGGGACATCGCCCAACTGGCTTTGTTGGGGGAGTCGGTAACGCGCGTGGCGAAGAGTGTCGCTCCACTGGCGAAGGCAACGAGCGCGATGAAGACGCCCAGAACTGCGCCACCGCTCGGACGGCGGATCGGAGTAATCGAAGCGAGTGAAGATCTCCTGAAAGCTAGGTGCTCGCCCATCGGACCGAGAGCTTCTCGCTTCTGACGCATCTAGCAGGGGTGTGCTTCCTGCTGTTGTCGAGCCTAGGGATAAAGGAGCCCGCGGTCGATGGCCGAGAAGTACTGAAAATGTCGGGGATCCAGTGAGGGAGGAGACTCAGTGATGGGTGCGAAGGATCAAGGCAAGATCCCGCCTTGAACCGCCGCGTCGATGACCTGGCGGGCGATCGGCGCAGCCGTGCGTGAGCCCTCGCCGCCGTGCTCCACCATCACCACCATCGCCAGCCGGGCGCCGTCGACCGGGCTGAAGGCGGTGAACCAGGCGTGCGGCTGCTCCTGGCCCGACTCGGCCGTGCCTGTCTTGCCGGCCACCGGCTGGGCTACACCTTGGAAGGCGGCGGCTGCCGTGCCGTTGGGAGCGGAGGTCACGTCGCGCAGGGCCGCGCGGATCGCTCCCTGGATCTCCGGGGAGATGGGGAGCGTGCCGCGCGGCTT
>BEIC01000255.1 GCA_002898875.1 bacterium HR26 | reverse complement strand
GGACGCTTGCGCGCGCGGGAGCTGCACGCCGTGACAGGAGGATCACCCGCGCGGCACGGCGACCTCGTAGCCGGTGTTGATGGCCTCGAAGAAGTTGACCTGCTCCGGCAGATCGAGCTCGGTCGCCAGCCACTTCGCCGGGTTGGGCGTGCCGAACTCCGCACCCAGCCCGAGCTCTTCCAGCCGCCGGTCGGCGACGTACTCGACGTATGCTTGCACCAGCTCCGCCGAGACGCCGAGCAGCGGGCGCGGCAGCAGCGCCTCGCTGTACCGCCGCTCCAGCTCGACCGCCTGCAGGATCAGCCCGCGCAGCTCCCGGCCCAGCTCCGGGGTGAGCGTCTCCGGGTACTCGTCGAGGAAGCCGGTGATCAGGTGCAGGCCGAAGGACAGGTGCAGGCTCTCGTCCTTGATCACCCAGTCGATGATGCTGGCCAGCCCCTTGAGCAGGTTGCGACGCCGGAACGAGAGGGCGAGCAGGAAGCCGGAGTAGAAGAAGATGCCCTCGAGCACGATGTAGTAGCCGACCAGGTTCTTGAGCAGCGTCTCGCGCCCGGCCCGCGTGCTCAGGTCGGGCCGGGCCCGCAGGATTTCCCCGGTGAGCCGCTGCAGAAAGTCCTCCTTGGCGCGGATGGCCGGCTCGTCGCGGTGCGCGCTGAAGATCCGCTTGCGATCCACCGGCAGCGTCTTGAGCACGTACTCGAAGGCGAGCGAGTGGTTCGCCTCTTCCCAGATCTGGCGGGCCAGGTAGAGCCGGGCTTCCGGGGCGGTGACGTAGGGGTAGATGGCCAGGATCAGGTTGTGCGTCACCAGCGACTCCATCGGGTTGAAGAAGCCCAGCAGCAAGCTGATGGCGTGCCGGTCCTCAGGGGTCAGCCGCTCCCAGTCGCGCGCATCCTCGCCCAGCGGCACCTCCTCCGGGAACCAGGTGTTGTGCTTCCCCTGCTGGAGGTGGGCGTAGGCCCAGGGATGGGAGAGCGGGAAAAGCTCGACTGCCGCGAGCGGATCCCCACCGAACAGCTTGCGCACGCTTCGTCCCCCTTTCGAATACCGTTTTCCCTCAAGCTACACCGACAGACATCAGGCCGAGCGGCGGGAGCGCGCGGTCACTGGCAGACCTCGCAGGCGAGATCGGCCGCCGGGTCGCCTGCCGGGAGGTGCTCCTCCAGGTTCCAGCGCGGGCGCTTGAGCGCCTTGTTGACGCGCACGGTGCTCTGCTCGGCGTACATGCGCGGCGCCATGAAGACGTAGTAGGTCGACTTCAGCCCCAGCTCCCAGGCGGCGAGGTAGACGGCCTCCATGCGCTCCAGCGCGCGCTCCTGGAAGTAGAGGTTGCGGCTGATGCCCATGTCGACCCACTTCTGGGCGCGGGCGGCCAGGCGCACGTAGGCCTCGGGCGGCACCTGGTAAGCGGTCGAGAACCGGCGCTTGAGGTCCTCCGGGATCTCGTCGATGAAGCGCAGGTCGCCGCGCTCCTCGACCAGCCGCTCACGCACGGCCTCCCACAGGCCACGGGCCTTGAGCTCATCGACCAGCGCCCGGTTGACCTCCAGGAACTTGCCCGAGAGGTTCTGGCGCGTGAACAGGGCCGCGTAGTAGGGATCGAGGCTGGGGCTGGTGCCGGCGATCAGGCTGATGCTGGCCGTCGGCGCGATCGCCATGACCGTGCCGTTGCGCATTCCCCGCGCCACCTCGGCCCGCAGCTCCTCCCAGGGCAGCCGGGCGCTACGGTCGACCGTCACCGGCCGGCCACGCGCCGCCTCCAGGTCGTCCAGCGTATCGATGGGCAGCTTGCCGGCCGACCAGGCGCTGCCGGCGAAGCGCGGGAAGGGGCCACGCTCGCGGGCCAGCTCCGCCGAGGCGGCGATGGCGTGGAAGCTGATCAACTCGACCACCCAGTCGGTCCACTCCTCGGACGCCTGGTCCCCGTAGGCCATGCCCAGCCGGGCGAAGGCGTCGGCGAACCCCATGACGCCCAGCCCGACCGGCCGGTTCTGCAGGTTGCTGCGCCGCGCCCGCTCCACCGGGTAGAAGTTGATGTCGATGACGTTGTCGAGCATGCGGATCGCCGTCCTGACGCTCTCGGCCAGCTTCTGCTGGTCGAGCCCCAGGCCCGTGCCCGGGCTGGGGGTCAGGTGCGCGACCAGGTTGACCGAGGCGAGGTTGCAGACCGCGATCTCCTCGCTGGACGTCGGGAGGAACACCTCGGTGCAGAGGTTGCTCGAGTGGACGACCCCAGCGTGGCGGAGCGGCGAGCGGAGATTGCCGGCATCCTTGAAGACCAGCCAGGGATGCGAGGTCTCCTGCATGGTGGCGAGGATCTCCCGGAACAGCTCGCGGGCACGCAGCCTGCGCCAGGCACGGCGCGGCAGCTCGCCCCGCTCGGCACGCTCGGCCAGCCGCCAGTAGGCCGCCTCGAACTCGGGGCCGTAGAGCTCGCTCAGCTCGGGCGCAACCGCCGGGTCGAAGAGGTACCAGTCGCCGTCGGCCATGACCTGCTTCATGAAGAGATCAGGGATCCAGAGCGCCGTGTTGGCGCGGCGCGCCCGCTGGTACGGGTCACCGTCGTTCTTCTTGAGGTCGAGGAAGGCCGGTAGCTCCAGGTGCCAGGGCTCAAGGTAGATCGCCAGCGTCCCCCGGCGGCGGCCTCCCTGGTTGACCGCGTTGATCAGCGCGTCGTAGAGGTGGGCGAAGGGGATGACGCCGGAGGAGCGCCCGTTGACGCCACGCACCGGTGAGCCAGCAGCTCGCAGCTTCGTCAGGCTCGCGCCCAGGCCGCCGGCGTACTTAGCGAGCTGGCCGAACTCCTCGGCCGAGGCGAGGATCGAGTCCATCGAGTCTTCGACGTCGGCCAGGTAGCAGGAGGCGAGCTGCGGGTATGGCGTGCCGGCGTTGAAGAGCGTCGGGGTCGAGGGCACCACCCGCAGCGTGCTCATGACCTCGTAGAACCGGGCGGCCCAGGCCGTCGGGTCATCCTCGTTCAACGCCAGGCCCATGGCGACCCGCATCCAGAAGAACTGCGGCGTCTCGAGCAGCCGGCTGTCCTCGCTCGGGTCGTCGCCCGGCTCCAGCTCGCGCAGCAGGTAGCGGTCGATGAGCGTGGCCAGGCCGGTGTAGGTGAGGAGCTGGTCGCGCTCGGGAACGAGCCGGGTCGCCAGTGCCTCCAGCTCGAAGTGGAGCAGGCGCCGGTCCAGGAGCCCGCGGGAGACCGCCTGCCGGACGTAGCGCGGGAAAGCGCGACGGTAGGTAGCCGCGCCTGGCTCGGCATCGCCGAGCGCCTGGCGGTAGAGGTCGCGCAGGCGCAGGCGAAGGGCCACCGGCTCCAGGTCCGGCTCGAGGTGCAGGTTCTGCAGCACGGCCTCGACCAGCACGGCCTCGACCGCTCGAAGTGAGGCCTCCGAATCGATGCC
>BEIC01000254.1 GCA_002898875.1 bacterium HR26 | reverse complement strand
CGGCTGCTGCGCATCACGATCGAGCTGCTGGGCGATGTGCGCAGCGTCTATCCGAACAGCCCGATGACGGTCGAAGAGTTGACGGTTCGCAAGGCGGCGGGGAACGTCGTGGAGTTCGCCAGCGTGGTCGTGGCCGGCTGGTCGCCGCTGTGGCTGCTGGCCGGCGCGGCCGACGCGATCGGCGGCTCGAAGGTCTACCTGCGGGCGCTCGTCGAGGAGCTGGAACGGATTGGACTTCTCCAGCCGGATACCGATATCTCGACGTTCGAGGACCTGCTGTCGCGGCTGGAGGGGACATCGGGTGTGCTGGCCGATGCGGTGGACGTGCCGCCGCTGAACGTGAATGACCTGCGGGCGTCCTGGCGCGCGCTCCAGAGCCAGGCAGCGGACCTGCCCTCTCCCGAAGGGCTGGCCTCGATCTTCGCTGGCTTGCAGGCGGCTGCCCGGCAGGAAGGCCGGTCACTGCTGGAAGTGTCGACGCTCGTCGGGCTCGGAGCGGCGCGCGCGGGAATCCGGCTCGGCGACGTATACGTGTTCGACTACTACCGCCGGGCGCTGCGGAGCATTGCCGAAGAGGGTCTGCTCGCGTTCCTGCGACGGATTAGCAGCCCATACCTCGAGCGCGCGGGCAAGCACTTCGACCCCGCGGCCCCAACCTATACCGAGCGGCTGCTCGGGCTCCTCGACCGGCGACGGGCTGGACGGAGCGCTCCCCGCCAGCTCGGGCCAGGAAACGAGGCCGCCACGTCGCCGCCGCTCGTCCAGGCCGAGGGGTCGTCCGAAGCGAGCTGAGCGGCAGAGACCCGAGCGACGGCCGGCGCGGAGCGATCCCGCTTCGGGGAAGATCGTCGCTCAGCCGTGACCGGTGATGAGGCACGCGTGCGCATAGTCCTGGTTGGCCCCTGCGGATCCGGTAAGACAACCATTGCGGAGCGATTACACGAGCATGGTCTCGACGCCGTCGCGGTCGGGCAGGAGCACTCGATCATCCGCGATCTCTGGCGGCATCCCGAACCTGACCTCGTCGTCTTCCTGGATGCAAGCCTGAGCACGATCAGGGAGCGGCGGGGCGACGATTGGCCGGAGTGGCTGTACTGCGTCGAGCTGGAGCGGCTAGCCGACGCGCGCGCCCATGCCGACCTTGTTATCGACACTGGCCGGTATACGGTCGATGAGGTGGTCGAGCGGGTATTGGCGCTGGCGAGCGAACGCGCCAGGCGTGAGCACTGACCAGCCCGCTGTTTACCGCTCGCGGCGCCAGCGTTGCTCGCCGAGCGGCGCCAGCTCGACCGGCTGCGGCTCATCGCGGGTCGTCAGGCGTTGCTCGAAGCGCGCCCGCTCGAAGTACTGGATGCGGTAACCGCTCTCGAGCTGCGGCTCGCTGATCGGGAAGCCGAAGATCTCAAGCCCGCCGTTCTGCTCCCAGAACGTGAGGAAGTCGCCGCGGAGCGTGTGCCCCGTCTCCGGGAAGAAGCGAACCCCAGGCTGGCCCGGATCCTCGACAGGAGGTTGGACGGTGCCGAGTGCCTCCAGGCCAAGCAGCCCCAGGGTGATCGATCCATCGGGGTGGAGCTCCATGCGCGCGTACCTGAAGTACTGCACCGTGGTGCCATCAGGCTGGGGCAGCTCCGTGCTGATCGGCGGCCCGAAGACCACACCGCCGTTGCGAGACTCCCAGTACTGCTTGAACGCGCCGCGGAGCGTCAGCCCGGTCTCGCGGAAGTAGCGAGCGTTTGCCTCAGCCTCGCTCGCGACGACCGTCAACGTCCACTCGCCGGTCGAGCTGGCACCGTATTCGTCGGTCACGCGAGCTTCGACGCGGTGCTTGCCTGCATCGAGCCAGAGCACCGCGTCGATGTGGCGGACGAGCTTGTCGCTTCCCTCACGTGGCAGGAGGGTCAGCTCGACCGGCACCGGGCGCCCATCGACCAGCAAGAGCGCCTCCCCGATATCCCCCTGCGCCTCCACGCGCACCGTGATCGGCACCACTCCACGCGCGAAGCGGGTCTCCGGCCCGGGCTCGACGAGCGCGAGGATCGGTGGCTGGCGCAGGCCCAAGGCCGTGAAGTCCCAGCTATGGGTCCGGCTGTGGCCACGGTCGTCGGTAGCAGTCACCGTGACCGTGTATGAGCCGGCCGGTAGCTCGGCCTGGTAGCGAACGACCCAGGTCCGCTCATCGCGCACAAAAACTGCCGGCTGAACCGGGCGACCGTTGAGCTGGAGCTCGACTCGCTGCAGCGGCCGGCCGCCGACCAGCGTGGCGCCGATCGTGACCAGGCCAGGAGGAGTGGTGATGCCCGGAGGCGGGAGTAGATCCACGATTCCGGGGCTGGTTGCCACCGGCATCGTGAGGATGAGCAGCAGCACGAGGATAACGCCGGCCAGAGCAGTGAGCCATTTCGTCATAGCGGCTCCCTGGCGAGGCCACCCACACCGGAAAGAACGACCTAGGGTGACGGCGCTACCCTACCGGAAGTTCAGCCTAGCAGCGGTGGAGACGATACCAACCTGAACCGGCCTTCGCCTCAGGGCGACTACCGGTGACCACGGCCGGCCAGGGTCGCAGCGAAGATCGCCCCCCCTTCGCCGAGCCGCTGCGCGGATCAATTGGTCGAGCGGCGGGTAGACCCACCGCTCTTTGCCGTCAGACTTCCAGCACGGCGCCCCCGCTGCGGGGATCGGCGCCGCCTCGTAGCTGTCCGGTGAGCGGGTCGCGCGCGATCAACTGCACCCGTGCAAAGTTACCATAAAGCGCCGGGGTCTCGACAACCTTGAAGCCCCGGTCGGCGAGCGCGGCCCGCACCCAGGAGGGGATCCGCGCCTCGCAGTCAAGATACTCGCTCTGCGAGTCGAAGCGCGGCGCGGAGACCGCCTCGACCGGTGACAGCCCGTGATCAACGAGATTGAGGATGGCCTGGAGCACGCCGGTGATGATCCGGGTGCCGCCGGGCGCTCCGAGCGCGAAGACGACCTCGCCACGCTTCAGCCCGATGGTCGGGCACATGCCGGTAATGCGCGCCTTGCCGGGCGCAATGGAGTTGGGGCCACCGGGGATCGGGTCGGCGGCGTTCATGCAGTTGTTGTAGGTGAAGCCGAGACCGGGCGTCACGACGCCGCTAGAGGAGCCAAGCGAGTGGGTGATCGAGGCGACGTTGCCCGCGCTGTCGATCACGGTGACGTGGGTCGTGCCCTGCTCGGCGACGCGGCGCGGCACCATGATCGGCTCGCCGGAGCGCACCAGCTCGTAGCGGTCCCGGATGTGGTCATCGGAGAGCAGCCGCTCCACCGGCACGTCGACGAACGCCGGGTCGCCCACTTGGCCATACCAGTCGGCGAAGGCGGCTTGCATGGCACGGGCGACGAAAGCGATGTACTCCACGCTGTTCAGCCCCAGCGAGGCAAGATCTTCGTGCTCGAGGATCTTCAGGATCTCGGCCAGGCAGATGCCGCCGCCGGC
>BEIC01000253.1 GCA_002898875.1 bacterium HR26 | reverse complement strand
CCGATGCCGTGGTTGGCCCCGGTCACGATCGCCACCCTGCCCGCTAGCCCCGGGTCGATCATGGGCCCTCCTCCGTCGCTCGACGGCGCCATCCTACCGCGCATGGGCTGCGAGCGCGAGATCGGCTCGGGTACCGAGGCCGCGGGGGTCACTGCCCCGGTCCGCTATGCAGGGGGCGGATGATCAGATACCAAGTGATCGGATGTACAGCATCGTTGACATCGAGTCGTCAATCAGTTACGATGCTTTCCGGAGGATAGTAACCGGGCGATCGGAGGAGCGATGGGTCGCCAAGCTGACACCTTGCCGCTCCGGGTGCGCGTGCGCGAGCGCCGGCTCGCCCTCGGCCTCAGCCAGCAGGAGCTGGCCGGCCGTGCCGGGCTGAGCCGCCAGGCGCTCATCGCCATCGAGGCCGGTCGACTCGTCCCTAGCGTCGCGGTCGCGCTCCGCCTCGCTCGGGCGCTGCGCTGCCGCGTCGACGACCTCTTCGCGCTGCCCGAGGTCCACCTCACGGTCGAGGCCGAGCTGGGGGGTGGAGCCCCGGCATCGCTCGAACCTCCCTTCCGCGTCTGGCTGGCCCGCGTTGGGCCGCGCCTGCTCGCCTGGCCGCTGGCCGGCGCGGCCAGCGACGAGCAGGCCGACGGCATCGCGCGCGAGCGCCGGGGTGAGCGCCGCCTCGCCGTCGAGCTGATGAGCGACCCCGCCGAGCCCGAGCGCTCGCTGGTGATCGCCGGCTGCGACCCGGCGCTCGCCGTGCTCGGCTCGCATCTCCGCCGCGCCAGCCGAGTTGTCCGGGCCGTCTGGCTGCCGCAGAGTAGCCTCCAGGCGCTGCGGGCGCTGGCCCGCGGCGAGGTGCACATCGCCGGCACGCATCTCTGGGATCCGGCGACCTCGGAGTACAACCTGCCGGCCGTGCGCCGCGAGCTGGCTGGGCGGCCTGTTGCTGTCGTCACGCTCTCCCGCTGGGTCGAGGGGCTGCTGCTCGCACCCGGCAACCCGAAGGGGATCCGCGAGCTCGGCGACCTGGCCCGACCGGACGTGCACATCGTCAACCGGGAGACCGGCTCCGGCAGCCGGTTGGTCTTCGACGAGCTGCTGCGCCGCGCCGGGGTGGAGCCGGCCGCGCTGCGCGGCTACGAGCGCGAGGTGCGCGGGCACCGCGCGCTGGCCGAGGTCATCGCCAGCGGCCTGGCGGACGCCGGGCCGGGCGTCTGGCCGGTGGCCCGCAGCTACGGGCTCGACTTTCTGCCGCTGATGGAGGAGCGCTACGACCTGGTCATCCCCGCCGAGCTGCTCGACCTGCCGGCGGTGCGCGACCTGCTAGCGCTCGCCACCTCGCTGCCGTTCCGGCGGGAGCTGGAGGCGGGCGGCTACGACGTGGCGAACGCCGGTATGGTCGTTGCACGGATCGAGTCTTAGTGAGGCTCGCTCGATCCAGGAGCGAGCGGGCGAGCTTGCAGGGAGGGGAAGGCGATGCCGGAAGGCGTGCATAGCCCGAAGCTCTACCGGCTGGCTCGAGGCGGGGGGCTGCCTGCACTCGCTTCCGTGCTCGTGTTGTTCTTCGTCGTGGGGTGCGGAGGCGACTCGGGGCCGGCGCGCGCGACAGGGGACGGGTCGACTGCGCTTGGCTCACCGGCCCCTCGCGAGCAAGCGGAGCTGGTCGTCTTCGCGGCGTCATCGCTCCTCGAGGTCTTCCAGGAGATCGGAGCGCAGTTCGAGCGGCAGCACCCGGGAACTAAGGTGCGGTTCAACTTCGCTGGTTCCGCGCAGCTCGTGGCCCAGCTCAGCCAGGGGGCGAGCGCGTCGGTCGCTGCCTTCGCCGATACGCGCAATATGCGGCAGGCCCAGCAGCAAGGCCTCATCGCTGGAGAGCCGGTCATCTTCGCCCGTAACCGGCTGGTGCTGATCGTCCCGGCGAGCAATCCGGCCGGTATCCACACGCTGGCCGACCTGGCACGCCCTGGCGTCAAGGTGGTGCTGGCTCACGACAACGTGCCGATCGGCCACTATGCGCGCCAGGTTCTCGCGCGCGCCTCGCAGGATCCTGCCTACGGTTCGGACTTCGGGCAGCGGGTGCTCGCCAACCTGGTCTCGGAGGAGGTCAACGTCAAGCAGGTGGTGGCCAAGATCCAGCTCGGGGAGGCTGACGCCGCGCTCGTCTACGCCACGGACGTCACGCCGGCGGTGCGCCAGCAGGTCACGGAAATCGAGCTGCCAGAACAGGTCAACGTGGTCACGTGTTACCCGATCGCGGTCGTGGCCGGTGCTCCGGATCAGGCGCTGGCGCGTGCGTTCATCGACCAGGTGCGCTCGCCTGAGGGGCAAGCGGTTTTGGAGCAATACGGGTTCCGTCCGGTTGGCCAGGAGGCAGTGTCGTTGGAGGCATGCGAATGACCGGGAGCGCCGTCGCAGGCTCAGCCGTCGTGCGATCGGCTCGTGCGGTCAGGCGACGTGGGTGGTCGTCGGTTTTCCTGCTGGTGCCCAGTGTCCTCTGCTTCCTCTTCCTCCTGCTTCCACCGGTTGCGCTGGCCTGGCGAGCGCTGGGGATCCCGAACGCCTTGTCGTACGCTGGCGATCGGTTCTTCCTCGACGCGCTGCGGTTGACCATGGTCACCAGCTTCGTTACCGTCACGACGGCAATCCTGCTGGGCACGCCACTCGCCTATCTCCTGGCCCGGCGGCGATTCCCCGGGCGCCGCTTGGTCGAGCTGGTCGTGCTGCTGCCGGTCGTGCTTCCGCCGATCATCGGCGGCGTGGCGCTCCTCATGCTCTTCGGCCGAGCGGGGCTGCTCGGTCACTACCTCGATGCCTTCGGGATTCAGATCCCCTTCACCACGCTCGCTGTCGTGCTCGCGCAGCTCTTTACCTCGTCGCCCTTCTATATTCGGAGCGTGTTTCTGGGGTTTTCCAACGTGGCGAGGGAGATCGAGGAGGCGGCGCGGGTCGACGGCTGCTCGCCCTGGCAGACGTTCCAACACGTGACGCTTCGCTTGGCGCTGCCGAGCATCGTCACCGGCTCGATGCTCTGCTGGGCCAAGGCGGTCTCCGAATTCGGCGCGACGCTCCTGTTCGCTGGGAACTTCCAAGGGCGTACCCAGACCCTCTCCCTCGCGATCTGGACGGCGATGGAAATCGATCTCTACGAAGCGGTGACGATGGCAGCGTTGCTCCTCGGCTTGAGCGTCCTCGTGCTCCTGCTGAGCGAGTGGCTGAGTAGTGGCGCGGTGCGTACGGTCGGCGAGTGAGTGACCATCCGAGCGGTCACGCGGTGATAGGGGGCGGAGAGCACGGATGAGCGGGGGGCGCTTCACAGGTGAGGATCTTGCCGGCCGCGCGCTCGTCGTGATCGTCCTCGGCGCCAACGACGTCGCCTCGGCGGTCGCTCACTGCCTCTTCACCGCCGGCCACGCCGTGGTGCTGGCGGAGGGGACGGCGCCGGCGGTCACGCGGCGCGGCATGGC
>BEIC01000252.1 GCA_002898875.1 bacterium HR26 | reverse complement strand
CCCCATCGTCCCCCTTGACATCGACCGCGGAGTTCACTAACCTTCTGTTTGACAACAGATTGCGGCGATCGCCACGATGATTTCACCCGCCCCCTATGGTGGGATCGAAGATTGCATACCCCTCCCCTCCTCACAGCCCTGGTCCCGTCGGCCGTGCGCCGGCGGGGCCTCTTTCTGCCCGGCGCGCAGCCCCGGCTCCGCTCGCAGCCGGCCACCGCTGCCACTGTCGATCCCTGTCGAAGGGCCGTATGCTAGAGTTCCGCGGTATGGCAGAGAGCTGCGAGGGGAGGAGAAGCGACGTGGTCGAGCGGATCCGGATCTCTTCAGGCACGGTCTGGGAAGGGCGTGTCGGCTATTCGCGCGCGGTGCGCGCTGGCAACCTGGTGTTCGTCTCCGGCACCACCGCCACCGACGACCAGGGCAACGTCGTCGGCCGGGGAGACCCGGAGGCGCAGGCCCGCTTCATCCTCGAGAAGATCAAGCGGGCGCTCGAAGCCGCTGGAGCCTCGCTGTCCGACGTGGTGCGCACGCGCGTCTACGTCACCAACGCCGACGACTGGGAAGCGGTGGGCCGTGCCCATGCCGCGTACTTCGGCGAGATCCGGCCGGCCAACACGCTGGTCGAGGTCAGCAGGCTGGTTGGCCCGGACTATCTGGTCGAGATCGAGGCCGACGCTGTCATCGGCAGCGGTGGAGCGGGCGCGTGAGGTTCAGCGTCCGGCTGAACAACGACCTGCCGCTCGCCGAGTACGGGCGGCTAGCGCGCGCCGCTGAGGCCGCCGGCTTCGACCAGATCTGGGTGAGCCACGACCTCTTCCTGCGCAGCGCGCCAGTGCTCCTGACGACGATGCTCCAGGCTACGGAGCGGATCGCCGTCGGCATCGGCGTGCTCAACCCCTACACGCTGCACCCGGCCGAGATCGCCATGCTGGCGGCGACGCTGGACGAGCTGAGCGGCGGCCGCTTCTTGCTCGGCCTGGCCGCGGGTGCCGCCAACTTCCTCGAGTGGATCGGCATCCGCCAGGAGCGGCCCCTGGCGACGACCCGGCAGGCCGTCCTCGCGATCCGGGCCGCGCTCGCCGGCGAGCCTGTTCCCGGCTGGGGGCCGGAGGCGTACCTGCGCTTTCCAGCCCGGCCGGTGCCGATCTACCTGGGCGCTATGAGCCCGGGCATGCTGCGGCTCGCCGGCGAGCTGGCCGACGGCACCCTGCCGCTGCTCTTTCCCCCTGAGCACTTCGCAACTGTCGCCCCGCTGATCGCCGAGGGGGCGGCGCGGGTCGGCCGCTCGCTCGACGAGATCGACCTGGTCGCCTGTGTCTGGTGCTCGATTGCGGACGACCGCGAGCAGGCCGAAGCCGTGCTGCGCGACAAGATCGCCTATTACGGCAGCGCGCTCAGCCCGCTGATCCTCCAGCGGCTCGGTTTGACGCGAGAAGATTTCCAGGCCATCGATCGGGCATTGCAGATCGAGCGTAATCCGGACAAGGCCAGGCGGCTGGTCAGCGAGCCGATGCTCCGGATCGGGTTGGTCGGCTCGCCGAAGGAGATCATCCCGCGGCTGGAGCGCCTGGTGGAGATGGGCGCCCGGCACCTGAGCTTCGGCCCGCCGCTCGGGCCAGACCCGGTCACCGCTATCGAGTTGCTCGGCTGCGAGGTGCTGCCGCGCTTCGCGGCCGGCTAGACACCGATAGCCATGGCCGGGTAGTACGGGTTGGCGCCGCCGCGCAGCGTGCCGTCCGCCTCGACCAGGATCCCTACCGGGCTGGCGAAGGGCACGTTGCCCACGTCCTCGACGACCACCTGCAGCCGGTGGCCGCGCGCCCGCAGCCCCTCGACAACCGCTGGGTCGATCCGGCTGCTGACCAGCGCCGGCTGAACGCTGCAGTCGATCCGCGGCGCGGTGATGGCCGCCTGGATTCCCATGCCGTGGTCGATCACGTTGGAGATGACCTGGGCCAGCGCGTTGATGATCTTCCGCCCGCCCATCGCGCCTAGCGAGAGGTACACGCGCTCTCCCTCCAAGACGAGCGCGGGCGACATGTTGGCCAGGGGACGCTTGCCTGGCGCGATCGAGTTGGCGCGGCCCGGCTCCGGATCGAACCACATCATCCCGTTGTTCATCAGGATGCCGGTGCCGGGCGCCACTACCCGCGAGCCCCAGGCCGAGAGCAGCGTCTGGGTCAGCGAGACAGCGTTGCCCCAGCGGTCGACGACCGAGAGGTGCGTGGTGGAACCAGCGCCGTAGCTCGGCATCGAGCGCGCGTACCGCTGGCGGACACCCAGCCGCTCCGGGTCACCTGGCTCCACGGCCGGTCGCGCCTGCTCGCCGATGCGCGCAGCCTGCTCGCGGGCGTACTCGGGATCGATCAGCGCGGCGATCGGCACGTCAGCGAAGGCGGGGTCGGCGAGATAGGCGAAGCGGTCGACGAAGGCCTGGCGGAATGCCTCGATCAGGTAGTGCAACGTCTCGACGGTGTTGTGCCCGCTCGCCCGCAGGTCGAAGCACTCCATCAGGTGGAGACACTCGAGCAGCGTAGGGCCGCCGGACGGCGCCGGGGCAGCCGCGACCCGGTAGCCGCGGTAGCGCCCCCAGAGCGGCTCGGCGACGCGCACCTCGTAGGAGTGCAGATCGTCCTCGGATAGGATCGAGCCCAGCCCGCGCAGCCCCTCGACCAGCGCCCGCCCCAGCTCTCCCCGGTAGAAGACATCAGGGCCGCGCTCGGCGATCGCCTCCAGCGAGCGGGCGAGGTCGCCCTGGACCAGCAGCGTCTGCTCCAGCCCGGTGAGGACCGGCCAGGGTAGGCCATCCCGGGTGAAGATCGCGCGGGTCGAGGGATAGCGATTAAGCAGCTCCAGGTCCTGGGCGATCTCGAAGCTCGTGTGCCAGCTCACCGGGAAGCCCTGGCGGGCGTAGCGGATCGCTGGCTGCATCAGCTCGCGCAGCGGCATCGTACCGTACCGCTCGACGGCCAGGGCCAGCCCGGCGACCGTGCCCGGCACCGCAATCGAGAGCGGGCCGTGGATGTTGGCGTCGTCACGCACGGCCCGCCAGCCGAACATGCTCGGGCTGGTCGCGTCGAGCAGTTCGTACATGTCCGGGCGAGCGGCTCGGGGTGCCACCATTGCGAAGTCGAGAGCGATCGTCTGGCGGCGATCGGCCAGGTAGACCAGCATCAGTCCACCCCCGCCGATACCGTTCATGAACGGCTCGACGACGCCGACCGTGAACGCAGTCGCGACCGCAGCGTCGACAGCGTTGCCGCCCGCCTCCAGCACCTGCGCCCCGACCTCGGCGGCCAGCTCGTGCTTGGCGGCCACCATCCCGCGCTCGCCGGTGGCCTCCGTCCGGTCGAGTACCCACGCAGTCCGTCGCATCACACCCTCCCCACTCACTGCCTCGACCCACGAGGGGCAGGCTACCGCTCGCCAGGTAAGGCTCCAGGCGAAGCTCACGAGACGGACTCTGCCG
>BEIC01000251.1 GCA_002898875.1 bacterium HR26 | reverse complement strand
CGAAGACCGGCTCGTCCGGCAAGCCCTGGAACTGCATGATCAGTAGCCCGACTCCGGTCACCTGGCTGGCTGGGATCTCGGGCGGGCGCGGCCGGTAGACCAGCGTCACCACCGGGACCGGACGGGTCTGGTCGAGGTAGACGGCGTCCGGTGGGCCGAGAGCCACTGGCAGCAGGATGCGGAAGGGGACACGCCGCTGCGCTTCCTCGAGCGACATCTCAGTGCCGAGGGAGAGCGACGGCACCGGCGTGGCTGTCGACGTGGGGGCCGGAACCGTGACAGTCGCGGCCAGGGCTGGTGGCGTCTCCTGGCGTTGGACCGTGCGCGTCGCGGGCGCGGGCGTCGGCGAAGCGACGAAGCGGATCTCGATGCCGGGCAGGCCGAACCGCTCCGCGATCGCCGAGCGCGCCGCCGGCCAGAGACCGATCACCAGCGCAGCGAGCAGCGCGCAGGCCAGAAGCGTCGCGGCCAGTCTACCCCGCGGCGTAACGAGGACTGCCCGCCAGGGCCGGGCCGGGCGCTGGCCTTCGAGTAGTCGTTGCCGTACCGCCCCGCTGAGGTCCGGTGCCGGTGGGAGATCCAGTTCCTCCCGCAGGCGGGCGAGGGCTGCCTCCAGATCCTCATCGCGTGCGGGCCATCGCTGCTCAGTCATCGTCGCTGCTCCTCAGCTCGCCACGCGGCTCGGGCTGTGCCTCGGGCGCCAGCCGCTGCCGCAGTCGGGCGAGCGCCCGCGACAGCCGGGACTTCACCGTGCCCCGGGCACAGCCGAGCGCTTCGGCGATCTCGGCTTCGGACAGCTCCAGGAAGTATCGGTAGATGATCACGAGGCGGTCCTCTTCGCGCAGGCTCTCGAGCGCTTCGAGGAGCATCTGTCGCTGATCGAGCCGGAGTGCCGCGGCCTCCGGTGAGGGGAGAAATGCCCCGGTCTCCTGGCTGCTGGCCGCGACCTGCAGCCGCAGGGAGGCCTGCCGGCTCATCCGCGTGCGCCGGTTGCGCGCTTCGTTGGTGACGATCCGGAGCAGCCAGGGCTGGAACGGGGCGCCGGTTCGAAAGCGGTCGAGGGCGTAGTACGCCTTCACGAAGGCCTCCTGTGCCGCGTCCTCTGCCTCGCCCGCGTCGCGCGTGATCAGATAGGCGGTCCGGAAGGCGATCTCCGAATAGCGCCGTACCAGTTCAGCATACGCATCGACGTCACCCTGCCTCGCCTTGAGGACGAGGTCGCGATCGTCCACGGGCCGGCCCTCTGGCAGAGGCAAACGGCGGTTCGCCGCTGCCCTCAGTACTACAACGCCCAGAGCCGCGCGGTTCCCAGGCACCCTTGCCACGGGACGCGACGGCCAGCCTGCCTCGCTGATTGTTCACCACGCGCTGGGAGTGGTCCAAGTGCCGACGGCGTGCCATGGCATGTGTGGGTAGCCTGGGAATACGCCTTCCAGTTGGCACTTAGGCAGTGAGTGGGAGAGACTGGAGTTCCATGGGGTGAACTGGCATCGCCGGGCCCCCGCTGCCCCGGTCTCAACTTAGGTCTGGGAGCATTTCGAAGCTAGGGTGCCGGCTGGGCCTGTCCCCGCCAGCCACGCTGGGCGAGCAGCGTCACGCCGAGCCGGCCGAGCATCACCCGGTACCGATCTTTGTCGTCCGGGTGCCACTCGAAGCGCGCGCGCTCGAAGTACTGAACCGTCAGGCCGGAGACTGGATCGGTGAAGACCTCGCTGATCGGGTAGCCGAAGAGGGCGAGCGACTCGCGCTTCGAGACCCCGGGATCGCCGAGGTCCAGCCCGTGGTTCTGCCAGTACGCCAGGAAGGCGCCGCACACGTGGTGGCCGGTCTCCGGGAAGAAGACGCACGAGGGGTCATCCTGCGAGTCGGCCAGGAAAGACTGGAACGCCCTGCTCTCGAGGAATCCCCAGGTGGCCGCCTCCTCGACGCCGACTCGCCCGAGCTGGACCTCCAGCGGAGTGCCGGCATGCTCCGGGTAGTAGGCCAGCCGGGCCCGCTCGAAGTACTGCACAGTCCGGAGCTGCCCGCTGTCGGGGTCCCATTCGCTGAACTCCTCAGTCAGCGGGTAACCGAAGACCTCGAGGCCACCGTGCCGCTTCCAGAACGCGAGGAACCCGTGCGCCAGGTAGTGGCCGGTCTCGGGGAAATAGACCCACTCGTCGCTGCTGGTGCCAGGGTCGGGGCGCGGAGCCGAGGGTAGGACATCGTTGACCCTGGCGACATGGATCTCGACGGCGTCCCCCATTGTACGCTGCCAAGCCAGCGTGCCCTCTTTGACCATTGGCGTGCGATTTACCCCGGTGTTGACGGTGACGTTGAACATGCTGGTCGTGGCGAGGTCGAACCCCAGGATATCGATCTGGTCAGGCTTCTCGGGTGGGATCCGCCCCCAGAAGACGTACTGGCCGTCGGTGGTCGCCGAGAAGCTGCCCGTAACCGAGCTCGCCAGCGTTCGGGCCTGGCGGGTCTCGAGGTCGACGGCGAGCAGCTCCTCACCGGCGGTGTAGACGACCGTCTCGCCGCCGACCGCATATTCAGGGAGATACGATGTGGCATCGCCCTCGGCGACCACCATCGGCTCCTCGTCGGCCGCGACGTGGCGGGCGAGCAGCCGCCAGTCCCAGGTCTCTTCGCCGCCCGTGGACCGGGCGGTCGCCTGGAGCCAGACCACCAGCCCGCTCTGGACGCGCGGCGGCCCGATCACCTGGTTACCGGCAGCCTCGGCTTGAGCCAGCGTCTCCGGTGCCCCGTTGGTGTTCAGGTCTCGCAGCACCAGCCGCTGGCGCTGACCATCATTGCTCAGCCAGGCGACCCAGCGGCCCCAGATGGCCGGCGCCGTCTCGTCAGCCTCGGTCGTTGCGATGGCGAGGCGCTCGCCGGTCTCGATCCGGATGCCGACGATGTCCGATGGGCAGGACTCGCAGAGCTCGCCCTCGCTCCAGACGGCCACGCCCTCGCTGAGGTCGAGGCCCGCTCGCTTGGCCGGCCCGGTCGAAAGGGGCACGGGCCGGCGATCGGTGAGGGCGGCCGCGTAGACGTCGTGGTGGAGCGGGTCGTCCTCTCCCGGGACGAGCCAGGCGACGAACCGCCCGTCGGTCACCGGCGCGGCGTCCTGACCAGGAACCGTCAGGAAGAGCGTTGGTTCCTGCCCGGCGGTGGTCTGGTCGATCGCGACGGCAACCAGGCTGACGGCGAGTGCCAGCACCAGGCCGATAGAGCTGAGGCGACCTCGCACGGTGAGCCAGCCGATCCAGAGCGGTCTCTGGTCCTGTCGTCTTACTTCTGCAACGGGCGAGCTGGCAGCCAGTTGCGCCACCGCGGGCGAGGGCCGGGCCGATCTTATCGGCCGGCCGGGGCGAGAGCGCTGGTGTGGATCGCCTGGAGCAATCCGGCGCCATCTCCCCGGCGACGCAGGACGAAGCTGCTTGAGTGGTGAACCAGAACCCATCCCGGTCTCCCTTCCCCGAGTGTCTCTC
>BEIC01000250.1 GCA_002898875.1 bacterium HR26 | reverse complement strand
GCACGGCGCCTGTTGTGTCTCGTTACCCTGCTGATCACGGTCGGGCTGCTCGCCCTGCCGTTCCCAGCCTCGCGCGCAGCGCCACAACCCGGTGGCCCAACCCGCACGAGCAGCGAGCGACTCGAGCTGAAGCGCTACGTGGCCGCGGGCGACCGCGCCTACGCGATCGGTGCCCAGAGTGGCGGCTTCCCACCGATGGGCTGGCACATTCGGGGGGAGATGGGAGGTGTCTGGGCCCACCCGATCAAGCTGCTCGATGGCTACTGGTTCTCCCTCAACCGCACGTGGCTCACCGCGGCAGCCGAATTCACTGCCGGCGCCGGGTACGTGCAGTTCCGGTTCCCGGCTGTGGACCAGATCGAGGTAACACGCACTGAGTTCTCGCCCGATGGCTCGGCAATCGTACTGGTCGGCCTCACTCTGCACAACAGCGACTCCCGGCCGCGGGTGGCTCGCCTCACCATGGTCGCCCGCAGCGAGGTGATGGCCGCGTACCCCTGGGGATGGAGCCAACCCCAGGACGCCAAGGAGTTCAACGGCAAGGACTCCGGCGACTTCGACCCGGTGTCGCACACCCTGCTCTTCACCGAACCGGGCAAGCCCTGGTACGCCGTCATCGGGAGCACACCCCAGCCGCGAACGGGCATGGTGAGCGACGACATCTGGGGACCGATCGAGCCGGCTGAGCGCGATGACTACCTGGAGTACGGCAACGGCACCGGTGGCTCGTTGCGGTGGATCGTCCCACTCCAGGCCGGCGAGGAGACGACCCTCTGGATCGGCATCGCCGGCTCCCACCGCTCGGAGGCTGAGGCCCGCGACGCGCTGGCGGGCGGCCTGGCCGACCCCGAGGGCCTCTTGCATGAGAAGGTCGAGGAGCGGCTGGCCCTGCTAGCTCAGACGCGGGTCAGCCTGCCCGACCCAGCACTACAGGCGGCGTTCGACTGGGCGAAGCTCAACCTGGCCGATCTCCGGCGTACGGCCACCGACCTCCAGATCCGCAACGTGGATGAGGGCCGGGCCTACCCCGACCCGGTCGGGACGCTCCCCGAGGTCTCCGGGATCGGCGCTGGGTACCCGGACTATCCCTGGTTCTTCGGCACCGACGGCGCCTACACCGCCTACGCGCTCCTCGTCTCCGGCCAGTGGGAGACGGCCAAGGCTCATCTACGGACCATCCGCGACGCCTCGCGAGCGCTCAACGGGGACACTGGCAAGGTCATCCACGAGCTCGTGACCGATGGCTCGATCTACTTCGGCGCGGTCGACGACCCTGGCAACACGAACGAGACGGCCCAGTTCGCCAACGCAGTGGCGCTGGTCTGGCTCTGGACCGGCGACGATGCCTTCCGCGACGAGATGTACGACTTCGTCAAGGACGGGCTCACCTACGTGACCTCGACTCTGGATCAGGACAGCGATCTCTGGCCGGAGGGGAACGGCATGGTCGAGCGCCCCGGCATGGGCTCGGAGAAGCTCGATGTGGCGGTCTACACCTGGCAGGCGCTCAAGGGCTTGCAGCGCATGGCGATGAGCAAGGGTGATACCGAGACTGCCGCCTGGGCTGCCGAGCGCATCGCGAGCATCGAGAGCGCCTTCGATGCCGCCTGGTGGATGCCAACGGAGTCGCTCTACGCCGACTCGCTGTGCAATCCTGGCGACGAGGTGCCACCGGAGGAGCGCGAGGCGAACGGCTGGACCAACGTCTGCGTCGAGGCTGGGCAGCAGCTCCAGCAGCGCCACTGGATCAACGCCACACCGATGGAGACCGTCGCAGCGCCGGTTGAGCGGGCGCACGACGCGCTCGACCGGCTAGAGAGCGATATCTTTACCGGCGATTCCGGGCTCTTCCACACCGGCATTGGCGGTGGACCGGCCGAGCAGGGCGAGCTGCGAGTCTGGACCCTGCCCAACTCGGTGATGGCTGTCGCTGAGGCCAACTACGGCCGGCTGGGCGATGAGCAGGCGCTCTTCTACATGCGCGCGATCGCCGGCACTCTCGACCTGGAGATGCCGGGCGCGCTGCCGGAGATCCTGCCCAGCCCGGAGTACGACCCGTTCGTCGACTTCCGCGAGCGCGCCATGTTCATGCAGGCCTGGTCCGCCTACGGCATCCAGTGGCCAGTCATCCACCACTTCCTCGGCATCCGGCCCGACGTCCCCGCAGGTCACCTGTACGTCGTGCCACAGGTGCCGGAGAGCTGGCCCGGCCTCTCGGTCGAGGCTCTCAAGGTCGGGAGCGACGAGGTCAGCGCCTCGGCGGCGCGCCAGGATGGCCAGTACACCACCACCGTCTGCGCTCCCGACGGCTGGACGTTGACGATCGGCTACACCCTGCCGGCCGGGGCATCGCCGACCTCTGTGACGCTGGACGGTACACCGGCCAGCTACGAGGTCGTCCCTACCAGCCGCGGGAACGAGGTGCGCGTCGAGACCACGACCGGCCCCTGCCGCACGCTGGTCGTGACGACCGGGTGACGTTTCCGGCCGAGCCGGTGCGAGCAGCCGCCCCTCTGTTAGCCTTGCAGGGGGCGGCTCCTTGCTGATCTCTGAGCTTGGAGGGAGTGTGGGGGAGATGGCCGGCGGGGAGGCAGGAGCGGAGGGGCGCCAGCTCATCGTCAACGCCGACGACCTCGGGCTGAGCGCGGGCGTGAGCGCAGCCATCATCGAGGCGCGGCAGCGGGGCATCCTCACCTCGGCCTCGGCGATGGTCAACATCGAGGGCGCACTCGAGCAGATTGCCCGGGTGCGCGCCGCCTGCCCCGACCTGCCGATCGGCCTGCACCTCAACATCACGACCGGCCGCCCAGTCTTGCCGCCCGAGCGTGTGCCGACCCTGGTCGACCGCGCGGGCTGCTTCTACCACAGCGAGGCGATCCTGGCGCGCTTGCCGGCGATCTCGCTCGACGAGCTGCGCGCCGAGCTGCGGGCGCAGGCCGAGCGCCTGCTCGGAGCCGGCGTTCGGTTCGACCACATCGACTACCACGAGCACATCATCCTGCTCTATGCCCCCTTCTACGAGCTCGTGCTCGAGCTGGCCCGCGAGCACGGCGTGCCGGTGCGGCAGCCGGTGCCGGCGTCGGTGCGTGGGCAGGTCCGGCTCCCCGGCGATGGGGCAGCCGCCATCAGGCGCATGGTGCGCTTCGCGCTTCGCCACCCGGTACTGGCGTGGCGGCTCTTCCCGCAGCTCTCGCCCAAGGCCTTCGAGCAGAAGGCCACGCTCCTGGTCACGCGCGGCGTTCCGGCGCCGGACCTCTTCATCGACGGCTATTTCGGCCGGCCCTCGGTGGAGCGCTTCCTTGCTCTGCTACGACAACTGCCACCGGGGATAAGCGAGGTAGCAGTGCACCCCGGCCATGTCGACGAGGGGCTGCGACGGCGGGGCGGGGGCTACGTGGCGGAGCGCGAAGCCGAACTCGCGGCCCTGCTCGACCCCCGCCTGCCGGCCGCGCTAGCCGCTCACCAGGTCACGCTCGCCGACTTCTCCGC
>BEIC01000249.1 GCA_002898875.1 bacterium HR26 | reverse complement strand
AGCTCCGGCGTGCACCGGATGTTGGCCTTGGCCATCTCCTGGGCCATCGCCTCGGCGACTTCCTTGTCCTTCGGGTAGCGGCCCTGAATGTACCAGATCTTGATGTCGATGCCGTCGGGATAGCCGGCTTCGGCCAGGAGCGACTTCGCCTTCTCGGGATCGTGCGGGTACGGCTCGAGCGTTGGGTCGTAGCCGAAGGCCCAGATCGGCAGGACGGTCGCGATACGGTACCCGTTGCCCAGGAGAATGGCGTCGATCACCCCCTGGACGTTGGCCGCGTAGTTGATCGCCTGGCGCACCCGCTTGTCGTTGTACGGCGGAACCTCGACGGTGATGAAGTAGAACGGTACCCGGTTGCTCACCACCCGCAGCGCCCGCGCGCGCCCGCTGGCGTTGATGCTCTCGATCTCTTCCGGCGGCATGTCCTTGGCCACGTGCACGTCTCCCGCGCGGAGTGCCGAGACGCGCGTCGCTTGCTCAGTGATCGTGACCAGCCGCACGCGCTTGATCTCCGGCGGGCCGCCCCAGTACTCCTCGTTGGCCTCCAGCACCAGGTCCTCGTTCGGGCTCCAGCTCACCAGCCGGTAGGGGCCGGTGCCGTTGGCTTCCCGGGAGACAACCTCCGGTCCCTGCGACGCCCACTTGGGGGCAACGATCGTCATGTGGAAGCCGGTCAAGCGGGCGAGGAGCGCCGGGTCAGGCCGGCTCGTCTTGATGTTGACCGTGTAGTCGTCGATGATCTCGACATCCTCGATCACGGCGTAGGTGCTGCGCGAGTCTCCAGGGGTCTCGTCGCTGAGCGGGCGCAGGATGCTGTAGCGAACCGCCTCGGCATTGAACGGCTCGCCGTTGTGGAACTTCACCCCTTGGCGCAGCTTGAACTGCATAGTCAGATCATCGATCCGCTCCCAACTGGTGGCCAGCGCGGGCACGATCGTCTGGAGGTCGCGGTCGAACGCCACCAGCGGCTCGTACATATGCCGCAACTGCGACTCCGCGATCGTGCCCACGTGTCTCTGGGGGTCGAGGCCGTGGGTGGTCAACTGGTTAACGCCCCAGGCGATCACTAGCTCCTCCGGCTTGCTCCCCGACGGCCGGCCGGCGGGCGGGTTGTCGAACTTCGGGATCTCGACACCACGAACAGCTTCTTGCCGCGGCGTCGGCTGAACCGGAGATGGGGCCGGGGTCTGGCCGGGTGCCGGTGGAGCGGCTTGCTCTGCTTCTCGGCGACAGGCGGCCAGTAGCGCCGAGGTCAAGGCGCCGGCCGTCAAGCCCAGGAAGGTGCGACGGCTGAGGTTCCGGCTCATCCCTGCGGATGGCATGTGGCTTCCCTGTCGAGGCTCGGCCATGGTGCTCTCCTCCTTCCGGCGCGCGAGCGCCCATGAACGTGGTTTACGGGCTCATCACACCTCCGCTCCAGACCCTCCCTAAGGACTGCCCGCGCTCAGGCGCCTGCCAGGCCGGCCAGGATCTCCTCGCTGTAGGCGAAGGTGATCGGGATGCCGCCGGTGTGGACGAACACGACTGTCTCGTCCGGGCCGATGGCCCCCCTCCGCACCTGGTCGATCAGCGCCGAGAATGCCTTGGCGGTGTACACCGGATCCAGGATCAGCCCCTCGGTACGGCCGGCCAGCCGGATCGCCTCCAGGCAGGCCGGCGTCGGCACGCCGTAGCGCTCGCCGACGTACTCATCGTAGACGGTGATGTCCTCCGGCTCCAGCCGGGCATCCAGCCCCAGCCGCTCGGCGGCACCGTTGGCGGCGGTGCAGACCAGCGCCTCGACCTGCTCGCGGCTCCCTCCTACGCTCACCGCGTGCACCCGGTACGACTCGCCGAGGAGCTTGCCGGCCAGCGCCAGCCCACCCGAGGACGTGCCGGCAGCCAGGAACAGGTGATCCGCCTGCAGGCCTCGCGCATCAAGCTGTTCCAGCAGCTCGACCGCGGCAGCCAGATAGGCGATGCTGCCGTCCGACTTGCAGAAGGGATGCTTTGGCACGTTGTAGACCGTCCGCCCCTCGGCCTCCAGCCGGGCGGCCAGCTCGTCGAGCTCCCGGTCGACCACCGCCGGGTCGGCGCTGGAGGCCTCGACGATCCGCGCGCCTACGATGTGGTCGAGCAGCAGGTTGCCGTTGACCGGGTTGTCCTTGTGGCTGGGGATCTTCAGGATGTAGGTCGTCAGCCCGAAACGGGCGGCCAGCGCCGCGTGCAGCCGCGCATGGTTCGACTGGGCCACGTTGGCCACGATGATGGTGTCGGCCCCCTGCGCCCGGATGTCGGCCAGCCGGTACTCCAGGTGGCGCACCTTGTTGCCGCCGAGCGCGAAGCCGGTCAGGTCATCGCGCTTGACCAGGAGGCGGGGCGCCCGCGGGCCGAGGGCCTCGCGGAGCCTGGGCATCTCCTCCAGCGGCGTCGGCAGGTGGGCAAAGGGGACGCGTGGCAGCCGGTTGACTCGCTCGAGAAGCTCTTCCCGGCTGATGACCGGCGCGGTTCGCTGTGCCATGACTCCCTCCTCTGATGCTCCAGAGAACACACTCCTCAAAACGCCAGCGCGTAGCCGTCACGGCGCGGGTCGGCCCCGGCGAAGAACGCTCCCGTATCTGGGTCGACCAGGATCCCCTGGCCGCCGCCGACGAAGGGCGTCCAGGGCTCGAGGAGCTGGACGTCGTGCCCGCGGCGGCGTAGCTCCTCGACCACTGCTGGCTCGATCCGGTTCTCGATGGCGAGCTCCGTCCCAGTCAGCGTCCGGAAGCGCGGCGCCTCGATCGCGGCCTGGATGCTGAAGCCGTGGTCGAGCACGTTGATGATCATCTGCGGCGTGGTCTCCATGATGCCGAACGAGCCCGGCGTGCCCACCATCAGGAAGAGCCGTCCGTCTCGCCAGATCTGCGACGGCGAGAGGCACATCTCCACCTTCTTGTTGGGCGCGATCACGTTGGGGCTTGCGGGGTCGAGATCGAACCAGTGCGCGAAGTTGTTGAGTGCCAGCCCGGTGTTTCCGTGGACGATCCCGCAACCGAAAGCGCCACCGAGCGTCTGGGTACAGGCGACCGCGTTTCCGGCCGCATCGATGGCGACGAAGTGGGTCGTGCTTTCGCGCAGGATCGACTCGGGGCTGCCGGGCAGGATCTCCTGGGGGTGCTTTTTCGAAGTAAAGCGCTCGCCGCCGCTGTAGCCGGCCCGCTCGGGGTCGATGAGCCGCCGCCGGAGGGCGGCATACTCCTTGGAGAGCAGCCCGGCGACCGGCGGGTTCGGCGCCGCGGCATAGGTGGTGCGATCGGCGACGGCCAGCTTCATCGCCTCGGCCAGGTAGTGGATGTAGTCGGCCGTGTTGTGTCCCATGGCCGCAAGGTCGAAGCCCTCGAGGATGTTCAGCGTGATCAGGTACTGGATCCCACTGCACGGCGGCGGCGGGCAGTAGACCCGATAGCCCCGGTAGTCGGTGAAGATCGGCTCCAGCCAGGCCGGCTCGTAGGTCGCCAGGTCCGACTCGGTGAGCAGGCCGCCGTGGGCCTGCGAGAAGC
>BEIC01000248.1 GCA_002898875.1 bacterium HR26 | reverse complement strand
GTCCCCTCACCGAGCGTAGTGCCCACAGCTATCGCAACGGCGGAGCCGACGATATTCTCGACGCCAGCGCTCGCGCCGACGCCGCCGTCCACAGCCGAACCAACTCGGACCGGCGAGGCCAGGCCGGCCTCGCCGGAAGCCGAGCCGCAGCTTCCGGTCACTGTCATCGATGTGGAGGGCCGGGAAGTCGCGGTCACCGACGTGAGCCGGATCGTCCCGCTCAACGGCGACATTGCCGAGATCGTCTGGGCACTCGGCCTGGGTGAGAACGTTGTCGGCGTCGATACCAGTGCCAGGTATCCTCCGGAGGCACGGCAGCTTCCGAGTATCGGCTACCAGCGGCGCCTCTCGGCTGAAGGCATTCTCTCGCTCAATCCGACTGTGATTGTCGGCACGCAGGAGGCCGGCCCACCTGAGGTCATCCAGCAGCTTCGCGATGCTGGCGTACCGGTCATCCTCGTCGAAGACAAGCCCTCACTAGAAACGCCTGGCGCAAAGATCCGAGCTGTTGCCCGGGCTCTGGGAGTGCCAGGCCGGGGTGAGGCACTCGCCCGCAAGACCGAACAGGAGATCGCCGAGGCGAAGGCACTGGCAGCCCGGGCGAGGTCAAAGCCGCGCGTGCTTTTCCTCTACCTCCGCGGGACACGGACGCAGATGATCGGCGGTCTGGGCACGGATGCTCACGTGATGATCGAGGCAGCCGGTGCCATCGATGCCGGCGCCGAGTCCGGGATCGTTGAGTACAAGCCACTGACGCCAGAAGCTCTGGTGGCGGCGCAGCCGGACGTGTTGCTTCTCCTGGAAGCCGGGCTGGAGTCGGTCGGGGGAGTCGATGGCTTGCTCCAGCTTCCGGGGATCGCCGAGACGCCGGCCGGTCAGAACCGGCGAGTGGTTGCGCTTGACGATCTCTACCTGCTAGGGATGGGACCGCGCACCGGCCAGGCGCTGCGGGATCTCGTGCTGGCGCTGCACCCAGAGCTCCAGCAGGGATAGCCATGATGGCGAGGCTTGCGAGCGCCCGCCAGCAGGCTGTCGCTACCCTGCCGGCCGGTCGGGCCTGGGGTCGCCCGCGAAGCGTCCTGCTCGGCTTGCTCGTCCTGCTCGTGGTTGCCCTGGTGCTGAACCTCGGCTACGGAGCGGTGACGATCAGCCCGGTCCAGATCATCGCGATCCTGGCAGAACGGATCGGCTGGGATCTCGGTATCACCTATACCGAGCAGCAGGTGGCAGTGATCTGGGCCATCCGGTTACCACGAGTCCTGCTCGGAGTACTCGTCGGGGCTGCGCTGGCCGTGGCCGGAGCAATACTCCAGGGCATCTTCCGCAACCCATTGGCCGAGCCGGGCTTGATCGGTGTCTCGAGCGGTGCCGCCCTGGCGGCCGTCGCGACGATCGTGCTAGATCTTGTGCTCATCGGGCCGGCGACCCTGCCGCTCGCGGCGTTCCTTGGCGGTCTGGTTACAACCTTCGTCGTGTACAGCCTCGCCCGCCACCACGGGCGCACCGAGGTCGTCACCCTGGTGCTGACCGGGATCGCAGTCAACGCGCTCGCCGGGGCACTAACCGGTTTCCTGGTCTTCTTCGCCTCCGACCAGCAGCTTCGAGCCATCGTCTTCTGGTCGCTGGGCAGCCTCGGCGGCGCCACCTGGCCCGCGGTCTGGGCCTCTGCCCCGTTTGTCGTTGTCCCCGTGCTGCTCGCCCCACGCTTTGGGCTGGCTCTCAACCTGCTGGCACTCGGTGAGCGCGAGGCCTTTCATCTTGGGCTCGACACCGAGCGACTGCGGCTCATCCTGATCCCGCTGGCAGCCCTGATGACCGGCGCCGCCGTAGCCGTCGCCGGTACGGTCGGCTTCGTCGGGCTGGTGGCACCGCACCTGCTGCGACTGATCGGCGGGCCGGACCACCGCTACGTACTCCCGGCGAGCGCGCTCGGGGGTGCCTCGCTAGTCTTGCTGGCCGATCTCACGGCCCGAACGGTCGTCGCACCCGCCGAGCTGCCGCTAGGTGTCGTGATGGCGATGCTTGGAGGGCCTTTCTTCCTCTGGCTGATCCAGCGAACCCGTCGGGAACAGGGAGGCTGGGGATGAAGCCAGCACCGGGCACCGCGAAGGCGCCGATCCTGGAGGCGCGCGATCTGAGCTACACCGTCGACGGCCGTTCGATCCTCACAGAGATATCGGTGAGCCTCCGACCTGGTCTGGTGCACGCGCTAGTCGGACCCAACGGTGCCGGCAAGACCACGCTCCTGCGCCTGCTGGCCGGCGAGCTGGCACCTTCTTCAGGCGCAGTGTTGCTTGAAGGCCGCCCGGTCTCGGCCTACTCAGCTGAGGAGCTGGCACGACGACGGGCCGTGCTGCCCCAGCAGACCGTGCTCCAGTTCATGTTTCGCGCTGAGGAGGTGGTCTGGATGGGGCGCTACCCCCACCTGAGGGATCGGCGCCGTGTCCCGGCCGACCACCACGCGGTGGTTAGCCAGGCCATGCGCTCGACGGAGACAGAGCACTTAGCCGAGCGCCCGTACCCTCTCCTCTCCGGCGGGGAGCGCGCTGGGGTCGACCTCGCGCGAGTGCTGGCCCAGGAGACGCCGGTGCTCTTGCTTGACGAGCCGAATGCGTCGCTCGACGTGCGTCACCAGATGCTGGTGCTCGAACTCATGCGCCGGCTGGCAAACGAGGGCGCGGCGGTGCTGGCAATCGTCCACGATCTCAGCCTGGCAGCATCCGCCGACGTCGTCTGGCTGCTGAACCGAGGGGAGCTCGTCGCTGCCGGATCGCCAGACACTGTGATGACGGCGGCGATCCTCGAGCAGGTGTACCGCTGGCCGGTCACGGTACTCCGGCGGCCGGACAGCAGCGCCCCGCTCGTCGTCCCACTCCTGCCGGGCCACGTGCCCGTGTCTGTGTCATGCCGAGTCGAGGACGAGGGCGGTCGAATGAACGGCCCTGATGCACCTGAGAAGGAGGGAGGACAATGGATAGGCTGCAGCTCATCGTCCACGGGTTGAGCTGGTGCCTGCACCACGGCCATCCGGTCCTGGTGCTGCGTGGTGCCGAAACCAACCTCTTTGCCTGGGTCAGCATGGCCCCGGAGGATGCCGAGGCGATGGCGCCGACAACGGCCCAACGGCCACGGAGCAAGGCCCGGGTCTACGAGCTGATCGAGCACGTCATCGACCGGCTGGGCGGCCAGCTTCGCCAGGTCACCCTCTGGCCCGGCCCGGACGCGATCCTGCAGGCCGAGCTGGAACTGGACGGCCCGCTCGGCTCAGCGCCGGTGCGGGCACACTGCATCGACACGATCGTCCTGGCCTGGCGACAAGGCTGCCCGATCTGGATCGACCGCGCGGTGATGGAGGCGTTGGCCGGACCACCGGCCCCGGAGGTCGAGCCCCCGGCTTCCACTCCCGATCCCCCGAACGCGCAGGCGAATCCCTTCCAGGAGTTCATCGCCTCGCTCGACATCGATTTGCCGGAGCCGCCCCCGACGACGCGCGAGCGCGGTAGCGAGAGTTGCTGACGGATAACCGGATCTCCGCGAG
>BEIC01000247.1 GCA_002898875.1 bacterium HR26 | reverse complement strand
CCGCCGCCACCCGCGCGCGACTTCTTCGAGCTACTGCCGAGCGGCGACCTCCGAGTGAACCCTGCTCTGGTCAGCGACCCGGCCCTGATCGCCGCGTCGAGCACCCCAGGGACGCCTGGGAACAACGACGTAGCCCGGCAGATCGCCGACCTCCGCTACGCGCTGGTGATGAACGGCAACACCGCCACGGTCAACGACTTCTACAATGCGCTGGTTGCCAAACTCGGCGGGGATTCCCGGCAGGCGCAGGTAGCGAAGCAGAACCAGGAGACGCTGGTACAGGCGATCGATCGGCAGCGGCAGGAGATCTCCGCTGTCTCGATCGACGAGGAGATGGCTAACCTGGTGAAGTTCCAGCACGCCTACCAGGCAGCGGCGCGGGCGATCACGGCGGTGGATGAGATGCTCGACCGGGTTATCAACGGCATGGGCATCGTCGGGCGATAGGAGAAGAGCATGCGCGTCACTCACGGGATGCTGGTCGATACCCTGTTGCGCAACCTCTCGCGCAACCTGAGCCGGATGGAGCGGGTCCACGAGCAGATCACCTCGGCCAAGCGCGTCAACCGGCCGTCGGACGACCCGGTCGGCGCGGCGACCATCCTCAGGTTGCAATCGGTGAGCGCGCAGATCGAGCAGTACCTGCAGAACGTCGAGCAGGCCCGCTCCTGGCTCGACCTGACCGACCAGGCGCTGACGACCATCGGCAGCGCCCTGCAGCGGGTCCGCGAGCTGGTAGTCCAGGCTGCCAACAGCACCCTCTCGACCGAGGATCGCAACGCGATCTGGCAGGAGCTGACGGCGCTCCAGCAGCAGATCGCCACCACCGGCAACTTCGCCCATGCCGGGCAGTACCTGTTTGCCGGCCAGAAGACCCAGACCCAGCCCTTCGACCTGACGACCGATCCTCCGACCTACCAGGGCGATTCCGGTAGCCTGGAGCGGATGATCGACGCCGGGGTCACCATTCCCATCAACGTGCGCGGCGACGTGGCGATCCTGCCGGTGCTCAACGCCGTCAAAGCCGCTCGCGATGCCGTCGCGCTGGGCAATACGTCTGCCATCCAGGCCAGCCTCGGTCAGATCGATAGCGCGCACAGCCAGCTTCTCGCCGCCCAGGCGGAGGTCGGCGCCCGGGTTAACCGGCTCGACGCCCAGCGTGATCGGCTGCTCGACGCGCACACCAGCACGCTGCGGCTGCTGAGCGAGGCCCACGACACCGATATGGCCGAGGCAGTTACCCGCTTTGCGAAGGAGGAGTTGACTTACCGTGCTGCGCTCCAGGCCGGCGCCAAGGCGATCCAGCCCACGCTGGCCGACTACCTGCGCTGAGCCTTTACTTGACAGAAAGGAATGCTTCCCATGAGCATGCCGAAGCAGAGCCAGCAGCCGGCTACCGGGAGCCTTGAGGTTGCTCCAGGCCGGGAGCCGGTCGAGATCGTCTTCCCCTTCGGCCTGGTCGGCTGCCCGGAGTGGCGGCGCTTCGCGTTCGTCGCACCGGACGAGGCTCCCGGTCTGGCCGTACTGCAATCGCTCGACAACGAAGGCGTCGCGTTCGTCCTGGTCGAGGTGGAGGATCTGGTACCCGACTTCCTGGCGACGCTGAGCCCTGAGGACCTGGGGCTGCTGCAAGCCCTCGGCCTGGGACGTGACCCGTCGGTGCGGCTCTACTGCACGCTGTCGGTGCATGCGGACGACTCGGTCACCGCGAACCTGCTCGGCCCGCTGGTGCTCGATTTCGGGCGCGGCTGCGGCTCGCAGGTCGTGCTGTCGGGCTCACCCTGGAGTACCCGGCATCCGGTCGCTCCGGCCGGAAAGTGAGGCGACCGATGCTCGTCCTCAGCCGGCGGCCCGGCGAGGCGCTCGTTATCGGCGACGGCATCCGGGTGGTGATCCTCTCGGTAGAGGGAGAGCGAGTGCGGGTCGGGATCGAAGCACCGCGCGAGGTGCCGGTCCTGCGCGCCGAGCTGGCCGAGGCGGTCTCCGAGGAGAATACCCGCGCGGCCCGTGCCGGCTCCCGTCGCGACCTCCTCAACAGGCTGCAGGGCCGCCTGAAGGGTTCGCCGCCATCCTCCCACCCACCGCACGAACGGCGCTGAGCGCCGCACGCTCTTGCCGGTAGCGTGTTCTGGTGAGCATGTAAGCTCGGCGCCACTCATTCGCGCTCAGGGCAGGCCTCCGGCAGCGGCTGATGTCAGAGGGCAGGCCGCAGCCGTGGCCTGCCAGTACCACCACCTCCTCAGCACCGGTCACCTATCGCGATCCCGTAACGTTCCTACGCTCCGGCGTGCGGCGGCGCACCTAACGGTAGCCGCGCATTAGCGCGGCTCGGGCACGCGCGGGCAGCATGCGATCCCGGCGTGCCGGCACAGAGTTCTGGCGCTCCTCCGCTTGACAGAGTGGGCTGGATCCTCTAGGATGTTACTGAGAGTAGAACGGAGTTTGAATGAATCAAACAACCGTCTCCTCCACCCGCTACTACATCGACGCCGTCGGGCGTGCCGTCCAGCTCCTGCGCGCCTTCCTCACGCCTCCGCACAGTTTCGGCGTCACCGAGCTGAGCCAGATCACCGGGCTCAGCAAGAACCAGGTCTTCCGCCTGCTGCGGACGCTGACCGCCGAGGGCCTGCTCAACTGGGATCCCGAGACGAAGACCTACACCCTCAGCTACGCGCTGACCGAGCTCGGTGCCGTTGCCTCTCGCGGTTCCTCGCTGGTCCAGGCGGCCGCGCCGGTGCTCGATCGGCTGGCGCAGGAGACCGGCGAGACGATCAACCTGATCGCCCGCGCCGACGAGTTCACAGCGATCTGCATCGACAAGCGCGACAGCGCCCGGCTGCTCCAGATCACGGCCAAGATCGGCGCCCGCTTCCAGCTTCATGCCGGCGCCGTGCCCAAGCTGCTGCTCGCCTTCTCGGCGCCGGAGAGCATCGAGCGATACCTGGCCCATCGCCAGCCGCTCCAGCGGTTCACTCCGCATACCATCACCGACCCTGACGCGCTGCGAGCGGAACTCGCGGCGATCCGGGAGCGCGGCTATTCCATCAGCGACGAGGATCTGGATCTCGGCGCCTGCGCCATCGCTGCGCCGATCTTCGATCGTCACGGAGCAGTTATCGCCGGCGTGAGTATCGCCATGCCAGCCTCGCGCTTCGGGGAAGCGGAGCGGACATCGTACCGCGCGGCTGTGATGGCTGCCGCTGCGGAGATCTCTCGCCGGCTCGGCTACCGCGCGGCCGGGTCGAACGGCCAGGCGCCGCCAGCCGGCACACAGCCGCGGTGACGGCCGGTGGCTCAGGCAGGCTCTGATCCGGACCTCTTGGTATGGGACGACCTCGTAGTGTTGAGGAGGGAGGGGTCAATGGGACAGCCAGTCGATCAGGTGCTTCAGCAACTCCGCAGCGCTGGTGTGCGCGTCTCGCGTCGCGAGCTGCTTCAGCTCGCCATGTTCAGCAGCGCCGCGCTCGTCTCCGGCGCCGTGCTGGCGGCTTGCGGTGGTGGCGAGGAAAGCGGTGCTTCGACCCCGAGCGGCGCTACCGGTGCCCAGGCGAGCCCGACGACCGCAGCCGCG
>BEIC01000246.1 GCA_002898875.1 bacterium HR26 | reverse complement strand
GCTGGCGTCTCCCGCCGACTTCCGCGGTTCCGAGACGGCAGCAGCTGCGGAGAAGACTATCGATTTGTTCGTTCTCCTTCACTGTGTCCCTGCAGCGAAGATCGATCCGACCGAGCCAGCGTGAGAGCGGGCGAGAGATCCCTGTAAGCGGGTCGTATCGGTCACGCTGTCCTATGGCTGGGACGGTAGGGATGGGTCAGTTCAGGCTCGACAGATGCACAGCGCTTCCCAGCAACGTGTGGAGAGGGCTACGGCCGGGGCAGAGCGAGCTGCTGGGTGGGGCAGGACTTGCCGGCGCGAGCCGGTGACGGCTACAACACATAGGGCTGCCGCCCAGCGCCGACTTCGCCGGGCGACTGCCTACCGTGCGAGTCAGGAGGGAGGTCGACGTGTCGATCGCGTCCGTCATCGCCAAGCTGCGCAACCGGGCACGCCGGCGCGCCCAGCGCCGTGCGAACCCGGTCAAGGACCGGCCCACAATGCGTAGCTACCCGTATCGCTTTCGCCAGACGAAGCGTGGCCGTGTTCCCGCCCGGCAGGAAGACCTGCTGCCGATGCTGCGTAGCCGCGCCGAGCGGCGCAAGCACCGGGCGGAGACGCAGAAGCGCTGACCCTGCTGCGCCCTTGTCCCGGGCCGGATCCAAGTCGCGCCGTGGGTGTTCTCCCCCCAATCCAGCAAGTCAGCGCTGAAAGCCATGTGCCCCGCAGCGGCCCTCGGGCGCTTGACAGGATTTCTGTTATTCAGTAAGATGTGTTAGCGAATAACTCGATGGCGTCTCGGGCACGAGATCCCGATTGGAGGCGGGTAACGCGTGACGGTGCCCGGTGGATCGAGCGGCCCAAGCCTGCGGGAGCGCAAGAAGGCGCAGACCCGCCGTGCCATCCAGGAGCACGCCTTGCGGCTGTTCTCGGCGAAGGGATACGAGGCGACCACCGTCCAGGAGATCGCCGCGGCCGCTGGCGTCTCCCACATGACCTTCTTCCGCTACTTCCCGACGAAGGAAGACGTTATCCTGACCGACGACTACGATCGCCTGATCGTCGAGCAGCTCGCCGCCCGCCCGGCCGACGAGCCCATCGTCGACAAGATCCGGGGTGCTCTGAAAGCGGGCCTCCAGCGCGTCTACGCCGCCGATCGCGAAGCCCTGCTGGCCCGCACGCGGCTGATCCTGCGCACCCCGGCGTTGCGTGCCCGGCTTTGGGAGCAGCAAGCGGCGACCGAGCGCCTGATCGCCCGCGCTTTGGCCGCCGGCTCTGGCCAGGAGGAGGACAACCTGCGCCTGCGCGTCGCGGTCGCTGCCTGTCTCGCCGCCGTCACCACCGCCGTCCTCGTCTGGGCCGAAAACGAGGGCGCCGACGAGCTCCCCGCGCTCATCGACCAGGCGCTCAGCGCGCTGCGGCAAGAACTGAGTGGAACCGATGGATAGGGCGATTGTCACCTCGGACCTGACCAAGCGCTACGGCAACGCGACCGCGGTGGACCGGCTGTCGCTCCAGGTCAGGGAAGGCGAGATCTACGGCTTCCTGGGGCTCAACGGCGCGGGAAAGACGACCACGATCCGCCTGCTGCTCGGGATGATCCGGCCATCTGAGGGATCAGCCTGGGTCTTTGGGGTGCGAGTGCACCCCGGCGCCCTGGATCTCTGGTCGCGCGTCGGCTATCTCGCCGAGACGCCCTCTGCCTACCCCGAGCTCACGGTGCGCGAGAACCTCGAGGTTTTCAGGCGTCTGCGCCGAGTTGGCGACCCGAAGGCGGTCGAGCAGGCCATCGAACGCCTTGGGCTAGGTCCGCACGCCGACCGCCACGCCGGCACGCTCTCGCTCGGTAACCGGCAGCGGCTGGGGCTGGCCAGGGCGCTGCTCCATGAGCCAGCGCTGCTCATCCTCGATGAGCCGGTGAACGGGCTGGATCCGGCTGGTATTGTCGAGGTGCGCGCGCTGCTTCTCGAGCTTGTGCACCAGCGCGGCGTAACGGTGTTCATGTCGAGCCACCTCCTCAGCGAGGTCGCGCGTATCGCCACCCGGATCGGCGTGATCCACCAGGGGAGGCTGATCGAGGAGATCGATACGGAGGAGCTCGAGCGGCGTCGTCGCCGCTGGCTGGTAGTGGATACCCGCAACCAGCGGGCGGCGCAGTCCATCCTCGAGGCCGCCGGATTCGCCGTCGCTGCAGGAGAGGACGGCGAGTTGGTGGTGACCGGGGAGCGCGCTGTCGCCTGCCCAGATGAGGTCGCACGGCTGCTCGTGGAGAGGAACGTGGGCTTGACCCGGCTCAGTGTGGAGCAGGAGGATCTCGAGTCGTACTTTCTGCGGCTGATCGGGGCGGCGCGTGGAGGCGAGCGATGACCGGTTTCACGGCTGCCCTGTGGACGGAGGCACTCAAGGCAGCTCGCTCCAGGATGCCCTGGCTGACCGCGCTCGGCTTCTCCCTCGCTCCCCTCATGGGAGGGCTGTTCATGCTGATCCTGAAGGATCCCGTGCGGGCGCGCCGCTTTGGGCTGGTCTCTGCCAAGGCGCAGATTACCGCCGGCGCCGCTGACTGGCCGGCGTACTTCGCGCTGCTGGCACAGGCTGTGGCGGTCGGCGGCCTGATCGTCTTCGCGCTCATCGCTATCTGGGTGTTCGGCCACGAGTACACGGACCGTACCGTTATCGACCTGCTAGCCTTACCCACGTCCCGCCTGGCCATCGTCGGAGCCAAGTTCGTCGTGGTCGCGTCCTGGTGTGCTGTGCTGATGGCGCTCGTCTACGCGCTTGGCCTCGTCGTCGGGGCGATGGTCGGCTTGCCCGGCTGGTCGTTGGCGCTTGCAGTCGGCTCAGCCGGGCAACTGGTGGCGACGGCTGGCCTCACAGTCGTGCTGATCACTCCCTTCGCCTGGGCGGCGAGCGCTGGACGCGGCTACCTGCCGCCGATTGGGGCCGTGTTCCTTGTGCTCTTCCTGTCTCAGGTGATCGCCGCGCTCGGTTGGGGCGCCTACTTCCCCTGGTCGGTACCGGCGCTCTTCAGCGGCGTGGCCGGACCGGGGGTGCGGGATCTGGGTCTCGGTAGTTACCTGCTGGTTATGCTTACTGGCGTCGTAGGGGTGGCCGGGACCCTCGCCTGGTGGTGGCTGGCCGACCAGCCGTAGGAGAGGGAAACTCACCCCCGGGCCGGCGAGGGGGTCGGTTCCGTGCACGGGGCACACCGGATGTCGGAGCGATCCGTCGTCAAGATAGGGTCGCGACCTATCTCCAGACCTGATCGAAGACCCGCAACATGTTTTCACCCAGGATCTTGCGCACGTCCTCTTCTCCATAGCCGCGTTGCTGGAGCCGTTCGATCAGGTTCAGCACCTCGGGATAGCTGCTGAAGCCTTCGACGGCCCGCAGGCGCGAGCGCACATCGGGAGTGACGTGCTGGTCGTATTCTCGCGTCACAGCGGCGTAGGCTGGCTCGCCCCAGGGGTCATGCTCGTGGTCGGGGTAGGTACCCAGGCTCATATCCGTGCCGATTCCGATGTGGTCGGCCGAGCCGGAGAGCTGGGCGACGTAGTCGATGTGCTGGACGAAGTCGTCGAGCGTCGGTCGCGTTCGGCTGCCCGGCTTCATCACCAGCGGTCCCCACGGGGCCAGGCC
>BEIC01000245.1 GCA_002898875.1 bacterium HR26 | reverse complement strand
AATGGCGTGCTGGTCTCCTCCGCCGCCTCCAGCACGAGCCGGATGTCCTTGAGACCGAGGCGGAAACGGAAGGCTGGCTGATCGAAGCGCCGCTCGAGGAGCAGCCGGCTGTAGCTCTCCACCAGCGGAGAGTGGAACACCGCGTTCAGCACCTCGGCGAAGCGCTCGCGCTCGAACCCAGCCTTCGCCGCCAGGACGAACGACTCGCACAGCGCCTCCATCATGGAGGTCATCACGAAATTGCCTGCGAGCTTCACTGCATGCGCAAGGTGCGGCGCTTCCCCGACGACGAATACCTGATGCCCCAGCCCGTCGAGCAGTGGGCGGACACGCTCGATCGCCTCGCTCGGCCCAGCGGCCACGACCCGCAGCTCGCCCTGCTCGGCGACCGCCGGCCGGCCGAAGACGGGCGCGGCGACGTACTGCTGGCCGCGCTCCGAATGCAGTTGGGCCAGTCTCCGGGAGAAGGGGACGCCCAAAGTGCTGGCCGCCACGTGGATCCCGCCCGCCGGCAGGCCGGCGAGCAGGCCGTCAGGGCCCCCGAGGACAGCAAGTGTCGCGGCGTCGTCAGCCAGCATCGTGAAGACGATGCCAAACCTTGCCGCTTCAGCCGGCGAAGCCGCGCGCTCTGCCCCCTCCTGTACGAGCGCCTCGGCGGGTGCGGGCGTGCGGTTCCAGACCCGAACCCGGTTGCCGGCGCGCAGCAGGTTGCGCGCCATCGGCAACCCCATGTTTCCCAGGCCGACGAACCCGACGTCCATCTCTTGCTCCCTCCCACGGCTTATGAGCGACTCACCGCATTGCACCAGTCTGCCCTAGTAGCACCTGCCTGTCAGCGATCATGACGATCCCGGGCTCCAGGCACACGCCCGACGTCCTCCGCTGCGGACGCGAGGAAGCGTGGCCCCGTGCCAGGCGGACAGGGCGGGGCTGCCAGCCGAGGCTGCATTACATTAAGCGAAGATGGCTGGTCACCGGCACGCCCTGTACGATTCCTTCCGCTTCGTGCCGGCAAGAAGGGCAGGGCAAAGTGGACTCCCGTGCGGTTTCGCCCGAGATCGAGCGCTTCCCTCTCGCTTCCCTGCGAGGCCTGAGCTCGGCCGAGGCGGCCGAGCGGCTTGCGCGCTATGGCCCCAACGAACCGATCCGTTCTCGTCGCCGCGCTGCCCTCGTCTATCTCCTCCAGCTCTTGACGAATCCCCTCACGCTCGTCTTGCTGGTAGCCAGTGGTATCGCCGCCATGCTCGGTGAGTTGGTCGATGCCACTCTCATCGTTACCATCGTCACGCTCAGCACCGCGATCAATTTCTGGCAGTTCCATCGCTCACAGCGCACGCTCGAGCAGCTCCGCGCTGGCATGGTGCCCACGGCTACCGTCCTGCGCGACGGGGTCTGGCAGGAGATCCCCCGTGTGAAAGTCGTGCCTGGCGAGATCATCCGGCTGAGCGCTGGCGACCTCGTGCCCGCCGATGCCCGCCTGTTGCAGGCGATCCACCTCTTCGTCCAGCAGGCAAGCCTCACTGGCGAATCGTTCCCAGTCGAGAAAGTCGCCGACCCGGGTGCGCCGCCGACCAGAGACCCGTCCTCCTCGCACATGGTCTTCCTGGGCTCCTCGGTGATCAGCGGCCTCGGGATCGCCGAGGTCGTCACCACTGGCCCGTCGACGCTCTTCGGCTCGCTGGCTGCCTCACTCGCAGCACGGCCGCCGGAGACCGAATTCGAGCGCGGGCTCCGCCAGTTCAGCTATCTCATCACTCGCACCGTCTTCTTCCTCGTCCTCTTCGTCGTCGCTGTTAATTTGGGCTTCCGTCAACCGGCGCTGGACTCGCTGCTCTTCGCCGTGGCACTGGCCGTCGGCCTGACACCCGAGTTCCTGCCAATGATCACGACCATCGCACTCGCACAGGGCGCGCAGCGGATGGCGAAGCGGCGCGCAATGGTACGGAACTTGCCAACTATCGAGAACCTGGGCAGCCTCGACGTCCTGTGCACCGATAAGACGGGCACGCTCACCGCCGGCCGGATGCGCCTCGACCACGCGGTTGACCTTGCCGGTGAACCTGCCCCGCGAGTGCTCTCACTCGCCTGGCTGAACAGCACCTACCAGAGCGGGCTCCACAACCCACTCGACGCCGCGATCCTGGAAGCCGGCACACCGGATCTACCAGCCCCAACGAAACTGGCGGAGATCCCGTTCGACTTCGAGCGCCGTCGTGTGTCGGTCGTCGTGCAGGTCGGCGATGAGATCGTGCTGGTGACTAAGGGCGCGCCCGAGTCCGTGCTCCCCTGCTGCACCAGACACGAGGTCGGCGGGCAACTCTGCCCACTCGACGAGACAGCGCTCGACGAAGCCAGCCGCACCGTCACCGAGCTGAGCCAGGCTGGATTTCGCACGCTCGCGGTGGCGTATCGCCAGCTCGATCGCGACGAGGCAAGCGAGGTCGACGTGGCCAGCGAGCGCGACCTGGTGCTGGCCGGTTTCCTCGCCTTCGCCGACCCTCCCCTCTCGGACGCAGGCGAGCTGATCCGGACGCTCGCTGAGCAGGGAATACAGACCAAACTCCTCACCGGCGACAACGAGTTGGTGGCGACTTCGGTCTGGCGAGCGCTCGGTCTGGAGCCGCAGCGAGTCGTCCTCGGCTCGGATCTCGAGCGACTGGACGCGCTCGCCCTAGAGCGCGTGGCGGAGGACGCAGACATCTTCGCGCGGGTCAATCCAGCACAGAAATACCAACTTGTGCTGGCGCTGAAGCGGCGCGGTCACGTCGTGGGCTTCCTCGGTGACGGGATCAACGACGCCCCGTCACTACACGCCGCCGATGTCGGGATCTCGGTCGTCAACGCGGCCGACGTGGCCCGCGAGACAGCCGACCTCGTGCTGCTCGATCGTCGCCTCTCCACCGTCCACGCCGCCATCGTCGAGGGCCGGCTCGCCTTCGGGAACGTGCTCAAGTTCCTCCTCATGGAAACGAGCTCCAACTTCGGCAATGTCTTCAGCATGGCCGGCGCCGCGGTGTTCCTCCCCTTCCTGCCCATGCTCCCGCACCAGATCCTGCTCAACAATTTTCTCTACGACCTGGCGCAGATCAGCATCCCGAGCGATTACGTCGACCGGGAACTCGCCACCCGTCCGCGACAGTGGGATGTGCACTTCATCCGCTCCTTCATGCTGATGATCGGGCCGATCAGCTCACTGTTCGATTTCGTGACCTTCTTCGTGCTCCTTCGGTACTTCAACGCCTCAGAGACGCTGTTCCACACAGGCTGGTTCGTTGAGTCGCTCGCTACCCAGTGCCTCGTTGTCTTCGTCATCCGTACCGCCCGCGCCCCCTGGCGAAGTCGACCTAGCCGGAACCTCGCACTCAACGTGCTGGCCTGCGTCGGGCTCGGGTTCGTCCTCCCCTTCTCTCCACTTGCGCGCCTGCTGGGCTTCGTCCCGCTACCCGCTCCTTATGTCGTTTTTGTGAGCCTGGCGACGCTAGCCTATCTCGCCCTGGTCGAAGCAGCCAAGCGGATCGTGTTTCGCCGCGCCAGGCTCGTATCCGTATCGAGCTGACACCACTCTGCTCCACTACCGAGTGATGGTATAGTGGTGGACAAGGTGCGGCTATGCCGATAGGGATG
>BEIC01000244.1 GCA_002898875.1 bacterium HR26 | reverse complement strand
GCTACGACGCGGTCGTCGCCGACGAAGTGCAGGACTTCGACCTCGTCGGAATGCGGCTGCTGGCGGAGCTGTGCCGCGACCGGCGCTTCCTCGTGCTCGCTGGCGACACCGGCCAGTCGCTCTACCAGCGGACATTCCGCTGGAAGCTCCTGGAGCAGGAATTCCGCGACGCTGTCCACCTGAAGCTCGCGACCGGCCACCGCTGTCCGCCGGAGATCGTCGGGGCCGCCAGGGCGTATCTGGACTACAGGCCCGGCAGCGCGGCCGAGGGGGATCCGGTGGAGGAACATCGCAAACGAGCCGGGAAGACCAGGCCGCTGCTCGTCCTGGTCGAAGGCTGGGACGCCGAGCTCCCGCTGCGGGACGACCCTTCGACGCGTGTGCCAGCCTGGTCGTTCCCGCTCGTCGAGACGCTACGAAAGCAGCGCGAGCTCCTCAGGGTTCCGGCGGGCCGCTGCGCGGTGCTCGCGCCGACGAACCAGTACGCGGCCGATGCGTCGACGGCACTGCACGTGCACGGCGAGCCGAACGAGCTCGTCGTGCACGGCCGTGCAGTCACGAACGCGAACAGCGTGAAGGTACTTACCTGGCACAACGCGAAAGGGCTGGAGTTCGACCTTGTCATCGTGTTCATGCCCGACTGGCAGCCGCCTCCGGTCGGCTGGAGCCGTGTATCGCCGGAGGAGGTCCGGGAAAGCGTCGAGTCCTGGCGCCGGGTGGCGTACGTGGCGATGAGCCGGGCCACGCGCTCGCTCGCTGTCGTTCGTCCGGCTGCCGGCGCATCGCCGCTCCTGGACGGCTTCGCGGACGAGCTGTGGGCGCACCCTACCTGATCGGCTGGAACCACTGCGCCGGCCGAGGTGGACCTGCCGTTCTGAGGTGGAGGCCAGTGATCGCCGTGCAGCCTACCGCGCTGCCAGCCCGCCCGAAGAGCACGGCGGGCTCCCGATCATCCCCGGGGGCGCGCCATCGCCTCGGAGGAACCGCAGGTCGGCATCGACCATCCGCTCGATCATCTCCTCGAAGCTGACCGTCGGCTCCCAGCCGAGCACGGCCCGTGCCTTGCTGGCGTCTCCCACCAGCAGGTCGACTTCGGCCGGGCGGATCAGCGCCGGGTCAACGACCACGTAGTCGCGCCAGTCGAGCCCGACGCAGCCGAACGCGATCTCGCAGAGCCGCCGGACCGAGTGGGTGCGCCCGGTGGCGATCACGAAGTCGTCCGGCTGGTCCTGCTGGAGCATCAGCCACATGGCCCGCACGTAGTCGGGGGCATAGCCCCAGTCGCGCTGGGCATCGAGATTGCCAAGCCGCAGCTCCTTGGCCAGCCCCAGCTTGATCTTCGCCACCCCGTGCGTCACCTTGCGGGTCACGAACTCCAGCCCCCGCCGCTCCGACTCGTGGTTGAACAGGATGCCGGAGACGGCGAAGAGGTTGTAGCTCTCGCGGTAGTTGACCGTGATCCAGTGCCCGTAGACCTTGCTGACGCCGTACGGAGAGCGCGGGTAGAACGGTGTCGTCTCGCGCTGCGGCACCTCGCGTACCTTGCCGAACATCTCCGAGGAGCTGGCCTGGTAGAACTTGGCATCCGGCTTGACCAGCCGGATCGCCTCCAGCATTCGGGTGACGCCCAGCGCCGTGAACTCGCCGGTCAGCACCGGTTGCTGCCAGGAGGTAGGCACGAAGGACTGGGCGGCCAGGTTGTAGACCTCGTCCGGCTGGTAGCGCTTGATGATCTCGATCAGCGAGAGCTGGTCGAGCAGGTCCCCCTGCACCAGCTCGATCTTGTCCAGCAGGTGCGCGATGCGGCCGACCGTCTCGGTGCTGCTCCGCCGCTGCATCCCCACCACGCGGTAGCCCTGCTCGAGCAGGAACTCTGCGAGGTACGATCCATCCTGTCCGGTGATTCCGGTAATCAGCGCTGTCTTCATCCCCCGCCTCTACGCTATCCCTGTCCTTCTCCGCCGGCTGCCGAGCTGTGCTGCGCCCTGCCCCGCCGCGCCGGTATCCCGCTGTGTCCAGATCGCGTTACCTCGCTCGGAGAGTCGAGCTCCATGTGGCCGGAAGCCGCCATCTCGCCGCTCAACCCAGTGTACCGGATCATCGGAATCGCTGGTGCCGGCAGGACAGCGTCGATGCGTTTGGCCGCCCTATTCCCGTGTAGGGGCGAATACTCGGATCTACAAATCGTTCTCTCCGGGTGATGCGGTGGAGCAGGGTATGAGAATCAAGGCTCGTGGGATGACGGCAGCGTGCGATCGGGCCGCACGGCCAGCCAGGTTCCCAGCACCACCACCAGCCCGCCGGCGACCGTGGGGAGCGTCAGGCGTTCGCCCAGGATCGGGATGGCCAGCAGGATCACCGCCAGCGGCTGCACGTAGAGATACACGCTGGCCCGGGTGGCACCCAGGAGCGCCAGTCCCCGGTTCCAGGTGAGATACGCCACGCCGGTGCAGACCAGCCCCAGGAAGGCTGTGACGGCCACCGACTCGCCGGTGAACCGCGGCACCCGTCCGGCGATCAGCTCCGCCAGTGCCAGCGGCAGCAGGCTCAGTGCGCCGGCGAGCATGACGTGGGTCGTGGCGACGAGCGGCGATAGCCGTGGCAGCACCTCGCGGCCGATCAGCGTGTACGCCGTCCAGGCGATTGTGGTCGAGAAGGCCAGCAGGTTGCCGATCCAGGCACCGCCGACGCTGTCCTGGGTTGTCGCCAGGGTGAGCCCCGCCGCGCCGGCCAGCGCGAGAGCGATGCCGGCCGCACGCCGCGGGCCGATCGCTTCCTTCAGGAAGAGCCGCGCCCCGACCGCGGTCATGACCGGATACGGCAACGACAGCAGCGAGGCGGCGGTAGCGGTGGTCCATCTCAGCGCCAGGTTGAGCCCGATGTAGAAGTAGCCGATGCCGAGCGCTCCCAGCAGCGCCAGCCAGCGCCATTCCCGCCAGGGGACGGCCAGCCGCTGCCCGGCGAGCCGAGCACAGCCGACGAGAAGCAGCGTGGCGAGCGCGGCGCGCAGGAACCCCAGCGTCAGCGGCGGGATCGTGTCGACAACCAGCTTGGTGCCGACAAACGAGGCGCCCCACATGACGGCAGTGAACGCAAGGAGGAGGTGACCCGCCAGCTCGGAGAAGGCCGGCGGCCGGGTCTCAACGGCTGGTGTGGTTGCCGGATCGCTCACCACTGCCCTCTCGCGTTGACGCCTTCCGCTGCGCTCGCCCGGGCCCGGCGAGCGAGCCGGGAAGGCGTGCTAGACTGGACGTAGAGTGTGGCCGGCCGGCCGGTCGAGCGCAAGAGCGAGCCGGCTTCGTCGCGACCGGAGAACGGGATGAGCAGGCGCTTCGCCAGGTACTTCACGGTCGAGGAGGCTCGGGCACTCGTTCCCCGGCTGCGCGGCCTGCTGACCGCGATGCAGGCCGAGAAGCAGCAGATCGACCGGGAGGCGCTGGCGCTCCAGCGCCTGACGCCGCTGATGCAGCAGAACGGCCACGCTGTCGAGGCCCTGCACCACGAGCGGCGGCTGGCCGAGCTGGTGCGGGCGCTCCGCCAAAAGCTCCAGGTGATCAACGAGCTGGGTGTCGAGGTCAAGGACCTCGACCTGGGCCTGGTCGATTTCCCCAGCCTGCGCGACGGCCGCGAGGT
>BEIC01000243.1 GCA_002898875.1 bacterium HR26 | reverse complement strand
AGCGTCGATGCCCGGACCAGCAGGCAGTATCGCTGGTTCCGGCGGTCACAGCCAGACGTGCTCGGGCTGATCGATACACCGGTATCGGTGCTGCGCGGCTGCATGGCAAACTCGACTGCAAGAGATTCCGGGGCGACGAGGAAGTTGACGATCGACAAGTAGGCCGACTAGGGATGCTCGCGCCCGAGCTCTCGAGAGGTAGGGACCATGGCGATCGACGAGGAAACTGCCCTTCGCCTGGCCGGCCAGGCAGTAGACCGGGCCGGTGGCTCACGTTATGTCTATAACAACCCGCGCCACCCGTTCGCGCATAACGCCGTCCGCACCTTCGAGATCGAGGGATACCAGGTAGTGGTCCGATTCGGCGAGATCAGCAGCCCGGCGATCGTCGAGGTCGAGGGCTGGGTCTTCGAGGTCCGGGAAGAGGGTCTGGTGACGCTCTTCGGGCCATCGTTCCGATGACGGATTGCTCACGGAGATCCGCGCCGAACGGCCGTCCGCTGCGGGGTGAGCCGGTGATGCACCGGGCGTGCGCCGATGCCGCTCGAACGCGCGCCGGGTAGCGGCTGAGAGAGACGGCGATGCCGGAAGGTCTGGTGGCGCGGCTGATCCTTGGACTCCTGCTCAGCGCGGCCATCGCCGGGGCCGGAGTCTGGCGCCGGGCGCTGACCTGGGGCGGGGTGGCCGGCGCAGTGGTGGTCGGCACGCTCATCTTCGCGTTCGGTGGGCTGGCCTGGGCCATCCCAATGGTCGCCTTCTTCGTCGCCGGCAGCGTCCTTTCGGCCCTCGGGCGCGAGCGGAAGCGGGCACTGGCCGCCGTTGCGGCCAAGAGCGCCCGGCGCGACCTCGTTCAGGTGCTGGCCAACGGCGGGGCCGCGACCGCGCTCGCGCTGGCCGCCGGCTCGACCGGCCAGGCTGCGCTCCTCTTCTCTGCCTATCTGGGCGTGCTGGCCGCGGTCACGGCCGATACCTGGTCGACCGAGATCGGCGCGCTGAGCCGTCGCCCGCCGCGACTGATTACAACGCTCGCCGTCGTGCTGCCGGGAACCTCCGGCGGGGTCACGCCGCTGGGCCTGCTCGCCGCGGTTGCCGGCGGGCTCTGCATCGGCGCGCTCGGCTGGCTCTCGCTCCTGCTGGACACCGGGCCGGCAAGGCTGGGACCGGTTAACGCGCTTGCGCTCGGCGCGCTGGCCGGGCTGGCCGGCTCACTGCTCGACAGCCTGCTCGGGGCAACGGTGCAGGAGGTGCGCTGGTGCCCGGCCTGCCAGGTGGCGACGGAGGCAGCAGTGCATCGCTGCGGGACGCGGGCGCTACCCTATCGCGGCTGGCCAGGGCTGAACAACGATGTGGTCAACTTCCTGGCCTCGCTGATCGGCATCCCCGTCGGTGTCCTGGTCGTGGCGCTCGCTTGACCGGACCGCAGTGCTCGCCCCGTCATTGCTTTCTGCCGCGGTGCTGCCAACTCCCGGGCTCGGTCAGGCACCCGGGAGCAGGCCAAAGCCTCGCCCACCGGCTGGGCTCGATGCTCGAGCGCGCCGGACCGCCAAGGCACCTCTCGGCTCGGAAAGCGCCTGAGGTAGTTTCCAAGTGATGCGGCCATCTCCCTCGCCGGTCGGCAGGGACGACCGCGCAGTCGCCCCACTACCCTGGGCTTCGACGATCCTCCAGGCGATCTCGGCTGCCTGGGACGTACGCGGCGTTCGAAGTCCTCCGCTCTCCGCCTCAGCGGCCCCGAAGGCTGATCGCTAGCTCAGGTCGGCCAGGACTGCTTCCGGCTCCTTGCGCAGGCCGAGGAAGACCGGCGTGTCGAGCTGGGTGTAGCGGCGTACCTCAGCGGCGCGCAGCCGCTGCACCATCCTCACCAGCGTGGCGACGTCGTCGTCCTCCAGCGCGACGATGAACTCCTGGTCCTGCACCCCGAATGAGTTCACCGTGTTGGTGAGGACGCTCGGGAACTCGTCGCCGAGTCGCCCGTGCTCGACCATCAGCTCGCGTCGGCGCTCGAACGGCAGCAGGTACCACTCCGGTGTCTTGGTGAAGGGGTAGACGCTCAGGTACCGCTTGGGTGGGATACCGCGCAGGAAAGCCGGTCCGTGGGTGGGGTCGTACTGCGAGGCTCCGGCGACGCCAAGGTAGGCATAGCGCATCTCAAGTGCCTGTCCCAGCGGCGTCCGGTTGAGCGCGACGGCCAGCCGCTGCAGGCGCTCGGGGTCATCGGCCACGAGCCAGAGGATCAGGTCGACATCGGCGCGGAAGCCGATGGCCGAGTAGGCTCCTCGCAGGCGCACGTCCTCAGTATCCCCCAGGACCCGCAGGAACTGCTCCCGCGCTGCCGCCCGGGCCTCCGGCCCGAGCTCCCGCCAGTGCGGCGTCGCCTTGTAGAGCCAGAAGACGGTGTAGACCTGCTGCCCACTCATCAGACTGTGCTCTCCCATCATTCAGCCGGCGGGGGATCGGCTCTCCCCCGGCGCAGATTATGCCACCGGCGCGGGCGAGGTCTCCCCTGCGGGCGCTTCCGGTCCGACCACAGCGATCGCCATCCGCTCGGGGTCGAGGTACCGCCGGGCAACCTCCTGGAACTGCTCGGCCGCGATGCTCCCGATCAGGTCCGGCAGGCGGTCGACGTAGTCAAGTCCCAGGTCGTAGAAGGCGAGGTCAAGCGCCAGGAAAGCGATCGCGCCGCTGGTCTCCAGCCCGAGTGGCAGGCTGCCGAGCAGGTAGGTCCGCGCGTCGCTGAGCTCGCGCTGGTCGACCGGTTCCTCGCGCAGCCGGTTCACCTCAGCGATGATCTGCTCGATCGCGCGCTCGATATTGACCGGATTGACGCCGGCGTAGGCCATCCAGAGACCGGGGCCGATGCCCGCCTCGAGCGTGCTGCTCGCGTAGTAGGCCAGCCCTAGCCGCTCGCGCACGCTGGCGCCGAGGCGCCCCATCATGCCGAGCCGGCCGAGGACGATGTTGGCCAGCCGCAAGGTCTCGTAGTCGGGGTGGCGACGGGGGACGGTCGGGAGGCCGAGCGCGATGTCGGCCTGGCTCTTGCCAGGCAAGGTCTCCTGGCGCCGCACCCGACCCGGTGGCGGTTCGACCGGCGGGATGGCCAACTCTGGCGTCTCGCTGGGTTCCCAGCTCGCGAACGTCGCTTCGATCAGCTGCCAGGCTTCCTCGACCGGAACCCCACCGGCGACGGCGAGGTATGCCTGATCCGGCCGGTAGTAGCGCCAGTGGAAGTCGACCAGCTCCTCGCGGGTCATCTCTCGCAGCCCCTCCTCGGTGCCGAGCACCCGGTGGTGGTAGGGATGCCCCGGCGGGTACAGGAGGCTGCGCAGCGTGTAGTCGGCCTGAGCGCGGGTGCTGTTGAGCGCCTGGCGCAGCGCGGTCAGCGCCTGGCCGCGCACGCGCTCCAGCTCGTCTTCGGGAAAGGTCGGCCGCAAGGCGACCTCGGCCAGCAGCTCGACGATGCGGGGCAGATCGTCGCGCAGGCAGGTCGCGCTGACATCGACCGCATCGCGGCCCACGCTGACCGAGAGCGCGGCGCCAAGCGCGTCGAGCTCCTCGTTCAGCGCGTCGAAGTTGCGGGCCTCGGTGCCGTGAGTCAGCATCTGGCCGGTGAGGTAGGCTGTGCCAGGGTGGTCGC
>BEIC01000242.1 GCA_002898875.1 bacterium HR26 | reverse complement strand
TCCGAGATGACGATCAGCTCGGCCCGCCGCTCGTCGAGCACGTCGATCAGCGAGGTCATGTCGGCCAGCACCTTGCCCGAAGGGGCGATGGCGACGACCGGGAAGCCCTCGTCGATCACCGCGATCGGCCCGTGGAGGAAATCAGCCGACGAGTAGGGCTCGGCGATGACGTAGCTCGTCTCCTTCATCTTGAGCGCGATCTCGAAGGCGGTCGCGTAGTTGAACCCCCGCCCGATAACCGCGAAGTGCCTGGCGTAGCGGAACCGGTTGACCAGCTCCCGCACCGGGGCGTTGAGCTCGATCGCGCGCTGCACTGCCCCGGGCACAGCCGCGAGCGCCTCCCAGCGCGCCGGCTCGCCCTCGAGCGCGGCGCTGAGCATTGCGAGCGCCACCAGCTCGGCGGTGTAGGTCTTGGTGGCCGCGATGGCGCGCTCTTCTCCGGCGTGGAGCGGGAAGACGTGCTCGGCTGCCTGAGCCAGGGGCGATTCTACCGCGTTGGTGAGCGCGAGGGTCAGCGCGCCCTGGCGCCGGGCCTCGGCAATCACCGCGACGATGTCCGGCGAGCGGCCGGACTGGCTGATGCCGATGACGAGCTTGCCCGCGAGCGACGGCGGGCTCTGGTAGAGCGTGAAGAGCGAGGGCGTCGCCAGTGCGACGACCAGCCGGTTGTGCGCGCCGAAGAGGTACTGGGCGTAGCGCGCGGCGTTGTCGGAGCTGCCGCGTGCGGCGATCACGACGCCGCTGGGCGCGAAGCTCGCGATCCGGGCGGCCAGGTCCTCGGCGAGTGGCCGGCCATGCTGGATCAGGCGGGCCAGCGCCTCCGGCTGCTCGTGGATGTCGCGCTCGAGGACGGTCATGCCCAACTCCTACCCGTCACCGCCGAGTACTCGCGCATCTCGACTATCCGGCCGCTCAGGCGCGCCTCCTCCGCGGCGAAGGCGATCAGATGGCTCTCGACCGATTGCCGTGCCGTCGTCAGCACCGACGCTACCTCGCCGCGGACGGCTCTGACGAAGGTGCGCATCAGCCCCACGTCGCCCCCGCCGTGCCCGCCTACCGGCTCGGGGAGGCGGATCAGCTCGGTCTCGCCGGTGAGATGATCGGCGACGAGCAGCTCGCGGCGCGCCTCGTTACCGAGCAGTGTCGCCCGCGTGCCGTCGATACGCAGGGTGCGCCCCTCCACGTGCGAGCAGCCCTGCATGGTGAGACTTACCGCCAGCTTCCCCTCTAACTCGAGCAAGACCACCTGGTGGTCGACCGCGGTGTTGTCGCAGCGGTACACGCACCGGCCGTACGGGCCGGTGCGCAGGGCGTGCAAGATCGCCTCCGGGCTGGGATCGGGCGAGACTGCGTGGCGCAGCGCGCTGTTGGGGGCGCGCTCCAGGTAGATGCGCGGCGCATAGTAGGGGCAGTCGTCGGCGATGGGGCAGCCGTCGGTACAGCGCTCCGGGATCTCGGGCCCGGCCTTGTCAGGCGTGAAGTGCGTGAGCGAGCCGAAGGAGCTGACGCGCTCGCAGTGGCGGTCGAGGATCCAGACGAGGAGATCCAGGTCGTGACAGCACTTGGTGAGGATCATCGGGCTGGCGCGCTCGGTATTGGCCCAGTTGCCCCGCACGAAGCTGTGGGCGAAGTGGAAGTACGACAGGTTCTCGCGCCAGTCGACTGACACGATCTCGCCGAGGCGGCCCGAGCGGACGAGCTCGTAGACCTTACGGAAGAAGGGGGCATAGCGAAGGACGTGGGCGATCTGCAGGATACGCCCGTAGCGCTCGGCAGTTTGGGCCAGCGCGATGCAGTGCTCCGGCGTCGTCGCCATCGGCTTTTCGAGCAGGACGTGGTAGCCGGCCTCCAGGAAGGCGATGGTGCTGGGGTAGTGCTGGCGATCCATGGTGGCGTTGACCAGCGCCGGCGCGAGCGGCGGGCGCTCGGCGAGCTCTTCCCAGGAGCGGAACTGCCGCTCCGGTGGGATATTGTGTGCCTGGGCGAAGCGAGTCCGGCGCCCATCGTCTGGCTCCGCCACCGCGACGAAGCGGACGTCTTCCGGGAAACGCAACGCATAGGCACCGTAGGCCAGAAAACCGCGGTTGCCGGCTCCCACGAGCACCGCTTCGATCGGCTGGCTCATGGCTCCACGCTCTCCCTTACGCGTTCCCGACGGCAGAGTCCGGGTCTCCGCTCGGCGCAGCGGAGACCCGGAGATCGCTGCTCCTGGCTCGTGACGCGGCACTAGTACGCCCTCCCTCGGCGGGGGCGCGTAGTCCGCGCTAGACCGGCTTGAGCTGCCCCGTCCACAGCATCATGATGCAGAAGTTGTCGCCGTACGGCGCGTTCAGGTAGATCGGGTCGTCGTCGGGCGGCCAGGGTTGGACGCGCACGCCCTCCAGCACCGGGTTGTTCCCGTACCGCTCCCACAGCGGGATCATCGGTACCAGCTCGTTGAAGGCCAGCGCGATCTTGGTGACGTTCTGCCGCTGCGCCTCCTCGTCGAGCCCGAGGCCGGCATCCACCACGAGCTGCTCTAGATCGACCTCGCCCAGGACATCGGTCGTCTGCTTCAGCTCGAACGCCATCCCCTTGCCGCCCTGATTGGCAGCGATCGGGATGTTGTGAGTGAAGAGGTCCTGGACGAAGGCGAAGTGCGGGTGCGGGTTGGTGCTGGAACCCCAGGCCTGGATGGCGAGTTGGAAGTTGCCCTTGTCCACCTCGATCGGCTGCTGCGAATAGGTGACGCTGCGCGGGGCAACTTTGATGCCGAACCGGGTCAATTGCTCGGCCAGGTTCTGGGCGGCGGCCGACCAGTCGGCGAATTCGGCCGGGAACAGTAGCTCGTACTCCGCGTTCTTGCCCTCCGGCGTCTGCCAGACGTCGCCGCTCTTCTTCCAGCCCGCCTCGCTCAGGAGCTGCTCGGCGCGGGCCGGATCGTGATCGTAGGTGTTGAGCTTCGACAGCTCGGACTCCGGGATCCAGTCCGGCACCATGATGTCGGAGAAGCCGGCCATGTACTTTACTGCCTTCCCCGACTCTCCCAGCGAGACGGTGCCGTTCTGCGTCCGGTCGATCGCATAGGCGAGCGCCTGGCGCACGCGCTTGTCCTTGAACTCGGGAAGCCGGTCGAGGTTGAAGAGCAGCGCCGGGCCGGAGTAGACCGGCGGGCGGATGATGCGGAGCCCCTGCTCCTGGAAGGCCTTCTCGGTGGCCGGTGGGAAGCCGTGGGTGGCGTAGTCGACGTCCTTGGCCAGCACTACCGGGGTGACGTCCGGTGTCTCGCCATTGAAGAGCACGATCCGGTCGAAGAGCACCTGATCGGCCATGACCCCATTCGGGTTCTTGACCAGGGTGAGCTGCGCGTTGGTGATGCTACCGTAGTCGAACTGGAACGGCCCGCTGGCCAGGATCTGCTCGGGGCGGAAGTTCTTGATCTCGTCCAGGATCGCCTGGCCCTCGGGGCTATCCATGTCCTTGCCCGCCGCGAAGAGATCCTGCACCTTCTTCGCCAGCTCGCCGTACTGCTTGTCGGAAACGATGCGCAGCTTGAGCACGTAGCGCTCGACGACCGTCGACGGCGTGCTCATGTGGAAGCGGATCGTGGTCTCGTCGTCAGCCTCGACCGAGTCGATGTACCGCCAGATCACGTTGCGCAGGGCGCGCACCGCCCAGACGGT
>BEIC01000241.1 GCA_002898875.1 bacterium HR26 | reverse complement strand
GTGGCCATGCTGGAGCCCTCCCCCCACGACCCCGCCACCTGCTACCTGGCCGCCCACAACTACCGCCTCGACGACTTCCGCCCCTACCTCTTCAAGACGGCCGACTACGGCCAGAGCTGGACCCGGATCACCGACGGCATCCCGGAGGACGACTTCACCCGCGTGATCCGCGAAGACCCGGCCCGGCGCGGCTTGCTCTACTGCGGCACCGAGACCGGGCTGTACGTGTCGTTCGACGACGGGGGGAGCTGGCAGCGTTTCCAGAGCAACCTGCCGGTGTGCCCGATCTACGACCTGGTGGTGAAGGAGAGCGACCTGGTGGTGGCGACGCACGGGCGGAGCTTCTGGATCCTGGACGATCTGACCCCGCTGCGGCAGTTCGAGCCGGGGCAGCTCGACGAGCCGGCCTACCTCTACCAGCCCCGCCCCACCGTGCGGATGAAGGTCTACCACGGCTTCGGCAGCAGCGTCTCGGGGGCGGTCAACTACCGCTGGGCCGGCCCGCTGGTCTACGCCGCCTGGGTCGAGGAGCTGCCGACGGCGGTGAAGGAGGAGCGCCCGCTCGACGCCGGCAAGAACCCGCCGGACGGCGTGATCGTCACCTACTACCTGCGCGAGCGGCCGCAGGGCGAGGTCAAGCTGACCTTCCTCGACCTGGCCGGCAACGAGCTGCGCAGCTTCTCCAGCGAGAAGCCGGCTGACCCGCTGCCGGAGCTGCCCAAGGAGAAGAAGCCGAAGGAGGAACCGCGGCTGGAGAAGGAGGCCGGCTTCCACCGGTTCGTCTGGGATCTCCGGGTGGCCGGCGCTCACCGGGTGGTCGGCGACAAGAGCTACGAGGAGTATCTGGCGGGGCCGCGGGTGGTTCCCGGCACCTATCAGGTGCGGCTGACCGTCGGCGGGCAGTCCTGGACGCAGACGTTCGAGGTGCGTCGCGACCCACGGATCGAGGCGACCGAGGGCGATCTGCGGGAGCAGTTCGATCTGTTGCTCCGGATCCGCGACAAGGTCTCGGAAGCGCACGACGCGATCAACCAGATCCGTAGCGTCCGCCGGCAGCTCGGGGAGTGGCGGCAGCGGATCGAGGCCCAGGACGGCCGGGCGGAGCTGATCGAGGCGGCGAGCGAGCTGGAGAAGCGGCTGACCGCGATCGAGGAGGAGCTGATCCAACCGAAGATGGACGACCCCCGGCAGTTCCCCTGGAAGCTGGCGGCCCGGCTGGCGGCGCTGACCAGCTTCGTCGAGAGCGCCGACAGCCGCCCGACGCAGGGGGAGCGCGAGGTGTACGCCACGCTGGCCGGAGCGATCGACGCGCAGCTCGGTCGGCTGCGCGAGGCGCTAGCGACCGACCTGGCGGAGCTGAACCGGCGGCTGGCCGCGGCCGGCGTGCCGGGCATCGTGCCGCGCACCGCCCTCGTGCCGGCCGGGAGGTGATCGCTCCTGTACTTCTCCTGTGACACGATACCGTTCTCAGAGTCCCCGGTGTCGTCAGCCGACACCGGGGACTCCGCTTCCATCTGCAACCTGTCCGAGTGGCACTGCGATGATGTCTTGACCTGCGTTGGCCCGTCAGATTCACGATCCTGACTCGGTTCGTGCAATCTCGGCAATGCGCTCTCGCGCGGGAACCCCTGCCTTCCCGTCACAGCACTATCGTCTGGAACAGAGCCGGCAGATCGTGCCTGGCCAGAGCATCGATGAGCAGAGTGGGATCGTGGTAAGGAGGTCTGCGATGAAGTGGCTCATGACGACCTTCAAAGGCGTGCTCGCGACATGGGTCGTGATCGGCGTCGTGGTCCTGACCGCTGGTTGCGAGACGACCAGCAGCCAGCCGGCAGTCACGCAGCCTGGCGGGAGCAGCGGGGCGGCCCGGCCAACGAGTACCCCGGCAGCAGCGGCGAGCCCGACCAAGCCCTGGGGCACCAGCAAGGAAGACGTGCACGTGGCGCTGGCTGAGGGGCAGACCGCGGAAGTGACTTCGGGCGACCAGACGTACCGTGTGACGCTCGTCAAGATTGTCGACGGCGCGACCTCGTCGAACATGTTCCAGGTGCCTGCCGAGGGGAAGAAGTACCTGCTCTTCCAGGTCCTCGTAGAGAATGCTGGTACCAGCGCGTTGCATCTCATCGGTACCGAGTGGGCGCTCCGCGACAAGAACAACTTCGATTACGACCCGGTCTTCGCACCGGTCGGCTTCGCCGAGGGGGAAGCGCTGGCCGGTGAGGTCGGTCCTGGCGGCAAGCAGCAGGGGATCGTTGTCTTCGAGATCCCGCAGGACGCGCAGCCGCTCTTCCTGAAGTTCGACCCGAACATGTTCACCCCGGGTGAGATCTACTTCGACGCGGAGTAGCGGGTGACCGGCCGAGCGGGGGATTTGGAAAAGGGCGCAGCCCGTCCGGGAACGGGCGCGGGCAGCGACCGCGAGTCCGGAGAGTACAGGCCCTTCCCTATCGAGACAGGAGTGTGAGAGGAGGTCAACCAGATGCGCATCGCAGCGCTCATCCTCGGCATCGTCGGCGGGGTGTTCGGGATCATCGCCGGGATCTTCGCGATGACGGTCGGCGGGATCGGAGCGGCCTTCCAGGCGGAGGGCGCTGGCACCGTCACCGGGCTCGGCTTCGCCGCCATCCTGCTCGGCGTGCTCGGCATCGTCGGCGGTGGCCTAGCCCTGCGCTATCCTCGCGCGAGCGCCCTGCTCCAGCTCATCGCCGGTCTCGGCGGGTTCATCGCGGTCTCCTGGTTCTGGATCCCCGCGGGCGTGTGCCTGCTGGTCGGCGCGCTGCTCAGCTTCCTCGGGCGGCGCCCGGCCGGCCCCGCCCCGGACGCCTGAGGCCCCCACGTGGCCGACCCGCACGCCGCGCGACGGCCGCCCTCACCCCCTACCCCCTCTCCCGCGCGACGCGGGCGAGGGGACGCCAGCCGGAGCGAGCGGTGGGAGAGCCGTACCCTGGGTTGTCGGAGGGACGACCGGCCGCTCGCCCCTACCCACATGTAGGGGCGAATGATCATTCGCCCCTACAACGACACAGGCGGAGTTTGCCCTCACTCTCTGCCCCTCGCCCGCGCCGTGCAGGCGAGGGGGGCGGCGCTGCCTTCACTCCCACCCCTCTCCCACCGAGTGGGAGAGGGGTGCCCGCGGGGCGGGGTGAGGGCGGTCAGCGGGGAACTGGCTCGGAGCGGGCTGCTGGTGGACGAGGAGCACCAGGGTGGCGGTCAGGCCGCGCGGCCCGGCCCCGGCTCGCCAGCCGAGCGCTCCGCCTGCGCCGCCTGGAGCAGGGCCGGAAGGTCGAACAGGACGAAGGCGGTCAGCACGGTGACCGCGCCCTCGAGCGTGTCGGCGTCCCGCAGCAGCCGGCTGGCCGGCTCGAGCGGGCCGGGGAGGTCGAGCGGTATGAACCGGCTCATCTCGCGGCGCCCCAACGGAAAGGCGTCCCAGTCCCAGGTCGGCCACAGCGAGGCGCGGACTCCGGCCCACCCGTGCTCGAGGGTGACGCGGAGCGCCTGCAGCCGCGCCGCCAGCGGCGGGTGGCTATCGACCGGGTGGGGCTGCGTGCCGGCGGCGAGCCAGGCCGGCGCCGACTCGCTGCGCGCCGCGTCCGCGGCATGCCAGGTGATCGAGGAGCTCATCCGGGGCATCGGCTGGTTCATGGTCTCGGCGAGCTCGGCCAGTCGCGCGTAGTC
>BEIC01000240.1 GCA_002898875.1 bacterium HR26 | reverse complement strand
TCCATGGTGAAGTCAATGGCGGTCGTCCGGTGATGGCTCCAACATCAGGCCATCGCCGCCGATTCGCTTCAAAAACGGCTCAACCACGTCGACCATGAAACGCGACCGCGACGTCGATGGCGCTGCCGACGGCCTCCAGCGTGCGCGGGCCGGCCTCGGTGGCAAGCTCATACTGAGCCGCCACCATTGGCCTCGTGCCGAGCGCTTCGATCCGGTGGACCCCTCATTCAGGGTGGCTCATCGCTCCCTCCCCTGACCTGCAACGCATGATTGCCCTTCAGCTTACGCTTGCTCCCACGACGGGGCAATGTCGCCGTCACCTGATAGGTGGTAGCGTTCCGCGGCCTCCACATGCGCACTGATTCCGAACAACACGAACGATGGCGACGCGGGCGACAGATCCGCTGCTCAAGCCTCAGGCTCTTGACAGCGGGCAGATGAGCGGCTATTCTAGGGTTGCTATGGATGCGATGGCTGCTCGACACCAGTACTGGTTTGCGTACTACTTTAGCCCGCCGGCGTTGCTGGTGGGCCGCGAGGTGTTGAGCGGCTGATCGCGTAGCCCATAAACCAGCAACGTCGGCGAGCAGAGGTTTCGGCCTCTGCTCTTTTGTTTAGAGGGAAGCGCGGCGAAGGGATAGGGTGGCTGGCGCGGGTGGAAAGGGGCAGCGCGATGATCGTGCGGATGAGTCCAGAGGCGGATGACCAGCAGCGGGAGAGGATCCTGCACCTGCTCCGCGAGCGCGGCTACGACGTGCTGGCGCTCGGTCGCGGCGGTGCGCCGGTGATCGGCGTCAACGGCAAGCCGCTTGCCGGGGATCTGCCGGCGCTGCTCAGCCGGCAGCCCGGTGTGGAGCAGGTGGTCCAACCTGGGCCGGCCTACAGGCTGGCCGCCCGCGAGGTGCGGCCAGCCGGCACGGTGGTTCGGGTCGGTGAGGTCACCTTCGGCGGGTCGGAGCCGGTCATCATCGCTGGGCCGTGCACCGTCGAGGATCGCGACCAGCTCCTGCGCACCGCCGAAGCGGTCCGCCAGGCGGGCGCCTCGATGCTCCGGGGAGGTGCATTCAAGCCGCGCACCTCCCCCTATAGTTTCCAGGGACTCGGTGAGGCCGGCCTGGAGCTGCTGGCCGAGGCACGTGCCCTGACCGGCTTGCCGGTCGTGACCGAGGTCCTCGACACCGAGCACGTCGAGCTCGTCGCCGAGTACGCCGATATGCTCCAGATCGGCAGCCGCAACATGATGAACTTCGCGCTCCTCCGCCGCGTGGCGGCGACCGGCAAGCCGGTCTTGCTCAAGCGCGGCTTCGCCGCGACGATCGAAGAGTGGTTGCTCTCCGCCGAGTACCTCCTGGCCGGGGGGAACGATCAGGTCGTCCTCTGCGAGCGCGGGGTGCGCGGCTTCGATACAGCCACCCGCTTTACCCTCGACTTGAATGCTGTCCCGCTCGTCCGCCAGCTCAGCCACCTGCCGGTCATCGTCGATCCCAGCCACGGCACCGGGCGCCGCGAGCTGGTGCCGCCGATGTCGCTCGCGGCCATCGCCGCCGGCGCGCACGGGCTGATCATCGAGGTCCACCCCGAACCGGAGCGTGCCCTGGTCGACGGTCGGCAGACCATCACGCCCGAGACCTTGGCCGATCTGGTCCGTCGCGTGCGCGCGCTCACCGTGGTGACCGCCGGAGTCCTGGCGGGCGCCTAGCGATCCCTTCGCCATCCTCACGTGCGGCACCAGCCCCTGACTGTTCAGTCAGGGGCTGGCTTCCAGGTGCATCGGCCGGCTTTCGCGCAGTCGCTCGCCGATCTCGTCCCGGTGCTGCTCGACGAACCGCAGGCATTCGAGACAGCGAGACGCGATCCGGTACAACCCGTCCTGCGGACGTCCCAGCCGAGCGTAGTGCGCATAGACCCCGACTGCGGCTGCTTGCCGGGTCAGCTCGTTGTTCTCCGGACTCGCCATCAGCTCCTCGTAGTGCGCCGCCGACTCCTCGACGAGCGCGGGGAACCGCGCGGTGCAATCGCTAAAGGTCTTGTCTTCCTGCAGACAGAGCACCAGCGGCAAGAACGGCGTGGCCGCCATAGCGAGGCCTGCGACGAGTGCCAGGCGGTCGTCGCCGGCCACCATCTCGGAGACCCCGTCGCCATCCAGATCCTCGACCCGCTCGATGGCGCCGTTGCCGAGGGTGAACGCATCTCGTTCGCGGACGCCGTTGTGCTCGCTTGCGAAGATATGGTAGTCGAAGCAACAGTGCGCGCCGCCGGTGAAGTCGAGCACGGTCGCCTCCGCTCGGCTGTCGCCGTCCAGATCGCGGATATACGCCATTTCGAGATGGTGAAACAGGGCGTGGGGCAGCGGGTCTCGAACCGCTACCTCGGCCTTTTGGCTGCCGTCGCTGACCAGTACTCGGAGCGCGTATCGCTCCGGCTCGCGTCCGACCTCTGACTGGTAGCCGGCGAGCTCTTCCGTAGTAACCCCCTCGGCGATTACCTGGCCGTCGCCCAGGAGCTGCAGCACCAGGCTCCGGCGCGGCTCCGGCAGCCCCGCTGTTGTTGGTGTCGGAGCCGCCGTCGGGATCGGCAGTGGCTGGGTAGGAGTGGGCATGGACGGCGTTGAGGTCGCCGTCGGGAGCGCGGCTGTCCTCGTCGGTGATGGCGCCGGCAATGGAGGTGTCGTCGTGGGGGCTGTCGCCGTTGCCCGGGCGGTCGACGGTGGTGCTGTTGCCGGGGTGGCTCCGGGGCCTCCGGTGTTACAGGCGGTGAGGATGACGATCAGGAACAGGAGAGTACAGCGCCTCGTCATGGTTTCTCCCCAACGCATCGATCCCGATGGCCGTCGTGGGCCCGGGCTCGGGATTCCTCATCTGTAGGGCAGCTCAGCGCAGTTTCACGCACTTTAGCGCACACATTAGCCAGCTTGCCAAGGGGCGAACTCGGCAAACTCCATGGCCCGGCGCAGCGTCGTGAGGTGCTCCGTGACCAGGACCGCTGCGTCGAGTGTCGAGGAAGGACTCGAGGTAAATGCCGCCTCGGCCGCGTCGAGCGCACGCACGGTCAGCCGTGCGACCACGAAGAAGGGCAGGTTCTCGAGCGAGCGCGGCGAGAGCTGGAGGTAGCTGGCCAGCAGCGTCTGCAGGAAGAGGTCGGCATCGTCTGACGGCAGCCCGAGCTGGCGCGTCTGGTATGGTAGCAGGGCCAGGTCGGAGGCAGCGTCGGATACGTGAACGTGCTCCCATCCATAGAGAGCGCTCACCTCGTCCTGGTCCAACATGACCGTGTCGGGGCCGAAGTTCCCGTGGCAGAGGCAGAGCGACACCGTCACCGGCCGCCGGAGGTCGAGCCAGGCCAGTGCCCGGCTGACCGCCTCGCGCCAGGTGGTGGGCAAGCGCTCGGCTCGGGTCGCGAGCCCATTCATTAGGTCGTTGACCTGCTCGTCGATCGCGTCTTCCGGTAGCGCGTCTGGGTCGGCAAGCCAGGGAGCGACACTGCTCCAGTCGAGCCGGTGGAGGTGGGCCAGGGCTCTGGCCAGCGTGACGGCCAGCGCGCTCATCTGCCAGCGCATCCTGGCACGCCTGAGTACCTGGGCGGCTGGCTGGCCAGGGGCGGCTTCGAACAAGAGCAGGCTCTCGCTCGGGTCCGTCGAGGCGCCGATCAGCGCCGGGACCGGGACGCCGGCCTCGCTCAGCCGGCGCCCTAGCTCGGCCAATCGGGCCGGGTCGGCCTGGCCTGGTACGG
>BEIC01000239.1 GCA_002898875.1 bacterium HR26 | reverse complement strand
CCCCAGCGGCTGAATTCGGCACGGATGTCGTCACGCTCGACGGGAAGCACCTCGAGCGGGTAGATGCCAGGAGTGGAGATCTCGATGCGCGCTATCCCGTCCTCGCCGGAGCGAAGGGTTTGCCCATTGAACGAGAAGGTGACCCCGGCGAGGGCCGGGACTGTCTTGATCTCGAGCACGGCCGGCGCAATCGTCAGGATCGCCGAGGCGCTTGCCGGCTGGAGGGAGCGGCTGCCGGCATAGACCACTGTAACGGTGTACTGTCCCACCGGGAGATAGCGCCGGATTGGGAACGATGCGACGCCGGCGAAGTTGGTTCGGGTTCGCCGCTCGCGCACGCCATTGATGTAGAGCTCGAGCGCCTCGTTGTTGACGGCGCCGGGGATATCGCCGGTGGAGCTGGTGAGCTGGGCGACGATGGTAAAGTTTTCCCCAACCGTCACCGGATCGAGCGGCTGGATCGTCAGCGCGGTCGGAAGCGGTGACTCTTCGGCTGCGAGGGCCGGCGCCGCGGGCAGCGTGCCGAGGGCGATGAGCACCAGGGCGACTGCAACGCTCGCGAGATGACCTCTCAGCGGTCTCATCGGTTTGAAGCTCCCCTCGATCTCTTTGGCATCATGCGTCTCCGGCGCCGGGTGAGCCTGCGCAGGGGATAAACAGGATCGGTTCCGCGGGGGCGCCGAGAGTCGAGCGCTGCCCAGCCGATGACCGAGCCGGCCAGGACGAGCCCCATCCCATAGGCGGTGTAGATCACGCCCCGCCGCGGGCTCGGGCGCGCCTCATCACTCGTTCGCTCCTCCGGGATGAAGATCGGTGGTCGGGGCGGCTGGGAGAAGTCGAAGGCGTTGATGATGCTGTTGGCCCGGGCGTCGCGTTCGGCGAGTGGCTCGAGTCCCCAGTTCTCCTCGATGAACTTGAGAATCGAGGTGAAATCGAGCTCGGTGTGATCGATGTAGCCGCGCTTGGCATACGGGCTGACCAGGAAGGCCGGGACGCGGAAGCCGTAGCCGTAGTCGTCGACCTTCGGCGGCGGAACGTGGTCGTACCAGCCTCCCCAATCGTCGTAGGTGACCATGAAGGCCGAGCTGTACCAGGCGTCGCTGCGCATCAGGGCCTGGATCAGCGACTTCACGAACCGTTGCCCTGCTCGGATGCTCCCCGGCGGGTGCTCGCTGGCGCCCGAAGGCACGATGTAGGCCACCGAGGGCAGCGTGCCGTTCTGGAGGTCGGTGAAGTACTCGTCCAGCGGCACGATGTGGCTGAACAGCTCGGGATTATCGATGAAGCGCGGGAAGGCGAGCAGCGGGCACCACACCACCTGAGCGGCGCGCTGGCCCCCCTGGCCCATGGTGCGGAACGTGATGGTCGGATCGTAGTTCTGGATGTAGAACTTCCAGGAAATGCCGCGCTCCTCCAGCCGGTCGAAGATCGTGATCACGTCGTCGCCGTATCCCTCCGGGGGAATCCGGTTCTCCTCGCTGCCCGGCTGCGCGGCAACCCAGTACATGTGGTTCCAGACGCTGCCGCCCATGGCGGAGCTGAAGAAGCGATCGAACAGGACGTACTGGTCGACCAGGTTCCAGTAGTAGGGCAGGTCGCGGCCGTCGTAGTAGCCCATGGCGAGCGAGCCCTCCTGGTTGCGCAGTCGCAGCGCCCAGACGAAGCCGTCCATCTTCCCGCCGTTGTACTGGTTCAGGGCGGTCGCGGTGCTGTGATCGAGGTCTTCGATCGGCCGGTTGCCGATGTGGAACGGCTCGATGCATTCGCCCCCTGGGTCGGCAGGATCGACTGGCATGCAGACCCCCTCCGGGATCCCGTCGGCGCCGGGGTAGGTGCCGAAGTAGTTGTCGAAGGTGTGGTTCTCCTGCATGAGCACGATGAAATGCTTGATCGGTGTTTTCGGCTGCGGCTCGGCAGCCCGTGCCGCGCGCCCGGGCAGGAGCCCGGTGAGAAGGGCCAGGCAGGCCAGGAGCGTCAAACCGGTGACAAAGGCTCGCCAGCGGATCATGGGCGCACCTCGTAGATGATGATGACCGGCTTCTGCACGACGGAGCCGTCAGGGGCGACCACCGGGATCGACTCGGTGTGCACGACCCGCCCGTGGTACCGCCGGGCGTAGCTGAGCAGCTTCTCGGAGAAGAACGGCGAACGACCGGCTGAGAACGAGTCCCAGACGACGTACTGGAGCTCGCCGCTCCGGAGCTGGAGATCGGGGTTGAGAATCGGTTCGTACGTCGGGTTACGGTGCAGCGGGTTCGGGCTGACTGAGAGCCCCCTTCCCTCGCGGTGCCCGTAGAACTGGATGATGTTAGCCATCGACGGCCCGACGGTCATGAACCGCGCTCCCTCCGGGGTGTTCTCGCGAATCCACTCTCCCGCTTCGCGCCCGCCCGGAACGCCGCCCGAGCCGGCGAGGAACCGGTCCGACGTCGAGGTCTGGATGCGTGACCAGCTCGGGATCAGCAGCGTCAGCGCGATCGCTCCGGCCAGCAGCGGAGCGAGCCATCCCGCGTACCGGAGCTTGCTGGTGGCAGCTCGCTGTCCTAGTTGGATCACCGCCTGGGCGGCGAGGATGGCGAGGGGCGGCGCGATCGGGAGGAGGTACTGGAACCCCTTGGTCGGCCAGGACTGGAAGAAGAGCACTGGCACCGCGATCCAGGCGATGAGCAGCTTCTCTCGCCAGCTCCACCGGCGACGAGCCAGCCAGAGCCCGAGGAGCGCTGTCAGGATGAGGAGTGGGCCGATGGCGAGCGGCACGGTTGAGGGATAGAACGTCCACTCGTGGTTAGGCCGCCGGAACAGTTGCCAGACAAGGTACTGGTGAGCGCGCTGTGAGCCACCCCCGCCGGCCAGCGTGATCGAGAGGGGGAAGGGGGCGATGACCAGCGCCATGATGGCGGTGGAGAGCGCCAGGTCGCGCAGGCGAAACCGGATCTCCGGCGCCAGGGCGAGGAAGGCGTAGATGCTACCGAGCAGGATAATGCCGGTCTCCTTGGCCAGGAAGGTCAGCCCCATGCCGGCCCCGGCGGCGTAGAGCCACACCGGGCGCTCGGTCGCTGCGAAGCGGGCCACCAGGTAGAGGCTGAGCGTAGCGCCGAGCGTCATCGGCCCATCGAGCAGGATCTGGCGCGTCACCACGACGTGGTACGGCATGAGCGCCAGGAACAGCGCGGCGATGGCACCGGCACGCCGCCCGTAGAGCCGCGCGCCAGCCCGGTAGACCAGGTACACCGTTGCCAATCCGACGACGACGGAGACGAGCCGTCCGACCAGGTCGGACCCGTCCGTGCCCCCGATCGGAAAGGCGAGCGCCAGGATGAACTGGAAGAGGAGCGGATGAGCTCGGAAGATCGGGAAGAACTGGCTGAGGACCGGGTCTCCGGCGATAGCCGCTGCCTGCCCCAGGTAGACCGCCTCGTCGCTGTTCAGGCCGAGGCTGTTGATTTGCCAGAGCCGGAGCGCGGTCCCGGTAACCAGCGCAAGTGCCAGTATTAGCCGATCGACCGTTGCTGCCGCTCCGGCGGCCACCAGCGCGCGTCGAGGCCAGGGATGAGCGCCGACTCGAGATGGCGACGTGGCTGGAGATGCGCCGCTCTTTGTGCGTTGCCGTTTATCGATATCAGGCTTCGTTGCCACTCTTACTCCTGATCCACCCCTAGGCGACTGGCCCTGCCTCCAAAGCCAGTCGCCCATGCTCTACGTCGCGCTCGCGCCGGTCGCGACGACCGGCGATGCCGGTTGCTCCACCGGAGGTCGCGCGTCGCGCAGGTTGACCAGCG
>BEIC01000238.1 GCA_002898875.1 bacterium HR26 | reverse complement strand
GGCGACGTGTACATCGAGGAGCCGGCCAGCCTGCTCACGGCCTACCAGGAGGCAGCGGCGAAGCGCGGGGTGGCGATCTTCGGCGACACGCCGGTGACGGGCATTCGGGTGCGTGATGGGGAGGTCACCGGCGTGACGATCCCCGGCGGCGAAATCGCTACGCCAGTGGTCGTCGATGCGGCCGGTGCCTGGGCGCGGCAGGTCGGCCGGTTGGCCGGGGCTTCGGTGCCGGTTGTCCCGATGCGACATCAGCTCTACATCACGCAGCAGATCGCCGGGATTGAGGCGTCGTACCCGATCGTGCGGATCATCGACGCGGCGGTGTATGTCCGGCCGGCCCGGGGAGGGATCATGCTGGGCGGCTTCGAGAGCAGTCCGCTCCCCCTAGACCCGGCTGAGCGCGGTGAGTCGTTCTCGATGGATGACGTGCCGCTGGACTTCACTGTGTTGGAGCAATTGACCGGCCTGGTCGACCGCAACGTTCCGGCCCTTCGCCAGGCTGGCGTACAGGAGCACCGCAGCGGGCTGTTCACCATGACCGCCGATGGGCTCTTCCTGGCTGGCCCGGTGCCGGGAGTGCGCGGGTTCTGGACGATCACCGGCTGCAACGGTAGCGGCTTCTCGTTCTCGCCCGCGCTGGGTCGGGTGCTGGCCGAGTGGATCGTCCACGGCGAGCCGTCGCTGGACATCCGTGCCCTCTCACCGGAACGGTTCACGCGGCAATTCGCCGATGAGGAACTCGTCGCTGCTGCCGTCTGGCAATACACCCACTACTACACTCCGCCAGAGGCGACGAGCGTGGTGGCGTGATTGGCTTAACGGCATCCACTGGCGAGCTTGGGGATCGGGCATTGTGGATCATGCCGTGGAGGCCGTCGGGCGGTGAGGACGGGGAGAGGTGAAGGAGGGGCTGGTGGCTGAGCTGCACGCAGCGAAGAAGACCGCGTTCGCCTGGATCGAGGAGAACCAGGCCTGGCTCTCGGAGTTCGACCTGGAGATCTGGCGGTATGCTGAGCCGTCGTGGCGGGAGTACAAGTCGGCGAGAGCCTATGTGGAGCTGCTGCGCTGCCACGGCTTCGACGTTGAAGAGGGCTCCGGGGGGATGCCGACGGCCTTCGTCGCGAGCTGGGGCTCCGGGCGACCCGTCCTCGGGGCGTACGCGGAGTACGACGCGGTGCCGGGCAACTCGCAGGAACCGGTGCCGTACCGCAAGCCGCGCGAGGGGCTGCACCCCTGGGCTGCCGGGCACACCGATCCCCACTCGATGCTCGGCGTGGCCGCGCTCGCTGGCGTGCTGGCGGCGAAGGCCGCCATGGAGCGACACGGTCTGCGGGGCACGCTGCGGTTCTTCGGCGAGCCGGCCGAGAAGGTGTGCGGGTCGAAGCCGGTGCACGCCGCTAAGGGGTACTACGACGGCTTCGACGCCTTCATCGCCTACCATCCGGCGTACCAGCCGAAGGGAACGAACACGGTCGCCTGGGACACGCACTGCGGCTCCTACTGGAGCTGTGTGTTCACGTTCGAGTGCGTCGAACCGGAGAGGTGGATCGACCGGAGCCTGTTCCCGGGAGTCGGTGGCTCGCATGCGGCAGCACGCTGCCCGGGCGCGATCGATGCGCTCTGCCTGATGTACACGATGACCAAGTACACCAAGGAGGCGATGTTCCCGCATACCGGCTCCTGGACGCTCAACGAGTTCGTGCTGGCGGCCGGCGACGCGACGGCCGACAATTTGCCGCCGCGCTTCGCCCAGATCCAGTACGCCTGGCGGTCGCCGACGCTCGGCATCCAGGAGCAGATCTACCGGGTGCTGGCGAACAACGCCAAGCAAGCCGCCGAGGCGACCGGCTGCGAGGTGTCGGTGCGCTGGGTGACGAAGACGCGGGTGGGACTGCCGAACCGGGCCATAGCCGAGCTGACCTATGCCAACCTCGAGCTCGTCGGGCCACCGCGCTACAGCGAGGCGGCACGCGAGTTCGCCCGCGAGATCCAGCGCAACCTCGGTCTCTCGCCGATGGCGGAGCCATTTATCGAGGACATAGAGCGGCTGATCCCGCCGACGGAGTACGAGGCACGGCTGCGCTCGGCGCTGCCGGCCTGGCAGCAGAACTTCACGTCGGACGACTACGTGGAGTACACCTGGCACGCGCCGACGGTGCGGCTCTTCACTGCGCGACCGCGGCTCCGGCCACCGAGCCCGGATTACGCCTATCCGGCCTGGGCCGACAACGCGCTCGGCGGCAGGCCAGAAGTGGTGGATCCGGGCATGTTCGTGGCGGGCAAGGTGATCGCGGCGACTCTGCTGGACCTGATCGTCTACCCAGAGGTCCTGGAGAGGGCACAGGCGGAGTTCCGGGAGCGGACCGGCGGTGGGGTCGGTGGCGAACGGTGGGTCGCCCCGCTGCTCCCGCGGGACTTCCCACCGCCGGTCGATCTCCGCTGGCCGGAGTACGTGCAGACTCCCCGCGGGGAGGAGTGGTGGATTCCCACCCCCAACCCAGCAGGCTACCAGCGGCTGTGAGGTATGTGGGCGTGGAGGCTCCGAGTTGAGGAGGGGAGCAGCAGGTACTGAACGAACGGCAGAATCGCGGTTGCTCGGTCCGGTTGGTGTTGGTAGCGCGGTCTCCGCGCTCGCGCGAGGAGGAGGGTAGCAGGATGTCCGATGAGCGCATGGAGTTGGTGATCCGCAGGCTGGAGCTGGCGAATCGAATCCGGCGGCGGCAGTTCCTCCGCCTGATGGCGGCTGCCGGACTGGGTGCCGTCAGCCTCAGCGCTCTGGCGGCCTGCCGGCAGGAAGAGGCGACGCCGGCGCCGGGCGGGGCGGCCACGCCGAGTCCGGCGGCGGCCGGACCCGGGCCTGAGTTCAAGGTGGCCGGCTACGATGATCCAAACAAGTGGAAGGGCAAGACGCTCGTCTTCGCCGGCTTCGGCGGCGCAATGCAGGATGCCCAGCGAGTGGCGGTGCTGGAACCGTTCAAGCGCTTGACCGGCGCCGAGATCGTTGAGGACTCCACGGACCTGGGCAAGCTTAAGGCGCAGGTCGACGCCGGAAACGTCGAGTGGACTGTCGCCCAGCAGGGAACGTTCGAGAGCCGCTTACTGGCGCGCCAGGGCTACCTCGAGCCGATCGACTACTCGATCGTGGACAAGAGCAATTTCCTTGAAAACGTGGCCGGCGAGCACGATGTGGCGATCATCTTCTGGTCCACGATTCTGGCCTACCGCACCGATGAGTTTGGTGACAACCCGCCGCAGGGCTGGAAGGATTACTGGGACGTCGAGGGCTTCCCGGGGCCGCGCGCCGCGGACAAGGTGGACGGCCCAATCGGGAACCTGGAGTTCGCTCTGATGGCGGATGGTGTGCCGAAGGAGCAGGTGTACCAGGTCCTGCGGACTCCCGAAGGGGTCGATCGTGCTTTCGCGTCGCTCGATAAGATAAAGCCGCACGTGACGGTGTGGTGGGAGGCGGGTGCTCAGCCGGCCCAGCTCCTGGCCGACGGTGAGGTGGTCATGACCAGCGCCTGGAATGGCCGGATCGATGCGATCCAGCGCCAGGGCGCGCCGGTCGCTATTCAGTGGAACGAGGGTCTGCTGCGCACGGACTCGTTCATCGTGCCGAAGGGGGCGAAGGAGAAAGAGCTGGCTATGGACTTCATCAACTTCGCCACCCGACCGGAGGTCCAGGCGGAGCTGGCGAAGCATATCCCGTACAGCCCTACGAACAGCAAGGGCTTCGATCTGCTCCCTGAGGACGTGAAGCAGCGCCTGCCCAGCGCTCCGGCGCAGAAGAGTGTGCAGCTCGA
>BEIC01000237.1 GCA_002898875.1 bacterium HR26 | reverse complement strand
TCACGTGGCGTTGAGAAGACGCTGGCGAGGGCGCATGGGAGTCGAACCCACCGGCGAGGCTCGTCACCCCGCCCAACGGTTTTGAAGACCGCGCAGGCCACCGGGCCCGATCCGCCCTCACACTCCGCTTAGGAGTATGGCCCGTATCCGCGCCATCATGCAAGGGCGAGGTGCCTTCAAGGTCGATCAGTTTGTACACGTTGACGGCGTGCGCGCTAGCCCTGCCCGGCGCTGCAGCACCGGGCTCAGCGGGGTCCCTGCGGCATCCGGCATTGCCGCGAGTGCCCCTTGAACCGGCTGTGGCAGGTGGGAGACTCGCGCACGACGGCGCCCAGAGATCACGGCATGCGCGTAGCCTGAAAGGTGATCGATCCTCAGCATGGTGTCCCATCTGTCGGGCCGGCACGGAAAACACCGGACGGCGTTCTGCACATGCCATCCGCCTGGCAACGAGCTCCTTGGCCCGCGCTGTCAAGGATGCGTGGATTAAAGTGATTGGCCTTGGGCGTGTCGTCGAAGAGCGTCGATCGCTCCGGATTCCACCGGGTACATGATATGAGCACGACCTACCAGCCCGCGGGAAAACCCAGCTAACTGCGGCCGGGCCAGCACTCCTCGCCCTGAACCAGCAGGGTGGGGTGGGATGGACGGCCCAGCTATGCATTCACGACTCCTGATCTGCCCTCCTTACGGTAGAGCGATCTAGTACAGCCAGTCGGACGACATCACTCCACCTGGCCCTCGGACACACGACGCGCTGATGCCGCTGACGAGACGTCAACTTGGACACTCCGATGTGCCCGTGATGGCAGACGACTTAACGTCTGTAGCGGCCCGCTTGATTCGCCACCCGTGCTATGTAAGAGTTATGTCATGTTCCGGTGCCCGGTGACCGGTTAGTCCCGAGCCTCGGACATCTCTGCCGGGCTAGCCTGGCATGTTGCCTGCTTGGCCTGCAGGTGCGGCATCCCAGGCGCCGCGGCCTGGCAACCCTCACTGTTCGCGCACGCAGAAGGGGAGATCTGCGAGATGGTACAGCTCGGCTACGCACTCTCCAGCGAGGAGCACGGCCCGAACGATCTGGTGCGCCACGCGCGCGCCGCGGAGGAGGCCGGGTTCTCCTTCGCCCTGATCTCCGATCACTATCACCCCTGGACCGACCGTCAGGGTCAGAGCCCGTTCGTCTGGGCCGTCATCGGCGGCATCGCGCAGGCCACCGAGCGGCTGCGGCTCGGTACTGGCGTGACCTGCCCGACCTTCCGGATGCACCCAGCGATCATTGCGCAGGCCGCCGCGACCGCCGCGACGATGATGCCTGGTCGCTTCTTCCTCGGTGTCGGGTCCGGCGAGGCGCTCAACGAGCACATCGTCGGCTTGCGTTGGCCGTCCGCGGCGGTGCGACAGGACATGCTGGTGGAGGCGATCGAGATCATGCGCCTGCTCTGGCAGGGTGGTTTCCAGAGCTACGACGGCGAGTACTTCCTGGTCGAAGAGGCCCGCATCTACACGCTGCCGGAGACACCGCCCGAGGTCATGATCGCAGCGGCCGGCCCTCGCGCCGCGACGATCGCGGGGCAGTTGGGTGACGGCCTGATCGTAACGGCACCGAAGCCGGAGCTGGTCCAGCGGTTCGAGCAGGCTGGCGGCGTCGGCAAGCCTCGCTTCGGCCAGGTAACCGTCTGCTGGGCTCAGGACGAGGCGCAGGCCCGCCGGACGGCGCTCGAGTACTGGCCAAACGCAGCGCTCCCAGGACAGCTCGGCCAGGAGCTGCCGCTCCCCCGGCACTTCGAGCAAGCAACCCAACTCGTCACCGAGGAACAGATCGCGAGTGTGATCGTCTGTGGACCGGATCCCGAGAAACACGCGCAGGCCATCCAGGAGTACGTGGACGCCGGATGCGACCACGTCTACGTTCATCAGGTTGGCCCGGATCAAGAGGGCTTTCTCGACTTCTACCGGAGAGAGATCCTCCCGCGCTTCGGCGCCTGATCTCGTGAGGTGGGTCGCGCGGTGCAGCATGCCCGCCAACTCGACGAACTACGGCGCCGGGTGATCCCGGGAGTCAGGAAGATCGCAATCCTGCGCGCGAACGGTATCGGCGACTTCATCTTCGCCTTGCCGGCGCTCGAGGCGCTGCGCGCAACCTACCCAGATGCCGAGATCGTGCTTCTGGGCAAGCACTGGCATGCCGAGTTCCTGCGCGACCGGCCCGGCCCGGTCGATCGAGTCGTCGTCGTGCCGCCATGCCGTGGGGTGACCGTGCCTCCGGACGCCGACGACGATCCTGCCGAGCTCGACCGCTTCGTCTCGGCCATGCGGAGGGAGCGCTTCGACCTGGTCATCCAGCTCCACGGCGGTGGGCGCTACTCGAACCCGCTGGCCCTCCGGCTCGGCGCTCGGCTGACCATCGGCCTGCGAGCACCGGACGTACCGCCGCTCGATCGCTGGCTGCCCTACGTTTACTACCAGTCGGAGATCCATCGCTATCTCGAGGTAGCCGCCCTGGCCGGCGCTCCTCCAGTCACGCTCGACCCGCGCCTGGCGGTCACGGACCGTGACCTGGCGGAGTCCTTCGCGGTGCTGCCTGAGACTGGTGAGCCACTCGTCGCGCTCCACCCGGGCGCAGGCGCTCCTGATCGCCGCTGGCCGCCGGAGAAGTTCGCTGCCGTCGGCGACGCGCTCGCCAGGGCGGGCGCTCAGGTGATCGTGATCGGCACCGAGCCGGAGCGGCGGCTGGTCGAGCAGGTGCTGGCCGAGATGGAGACGGCAGCGGAGGACCTGTGCGGCAAGCTCTCGCTCGGTGGGCTGGCCGGGCTGCTGTCGCGCTGCGCTCTGGCCGTCTCTAACGACTCCGGCCCGCTGCACCTGGCGGCCGCCGTGGGGACACCGACGGTCGGCATCTTCTGGTGCCTGAACATGATTACCGCTGGTATCCCTGGCCGGAGGCGACACCGGCCGGTCATCTCCTGGCAGGTAACGTGCCCGGTGTGCGGGACCGATCACAGCCGCGGGTGGTGCCCCTGCGGGAACTCGTTCGTGGCCGGCATCCCGGTGGAGGATGTCGTTGAACCGGCACTCGATCTGCTGCACAGTGCAAGGGAGAGTGAACAGTAAAGATGGGCTGCCTGCAGGGGGGGCAGGCAGCCCACAGGGGTTCGGGGGTAGCGGGGGGAAGGTTAGGGAGGACGCGCCGGCTGGCTAGGCCAGCCGCTGTGACAGCGCCGTGCGAAGCAGGTCGACCTCTTCGCGGGCGCGCTGCTGAATCTGATCCAGCAGCGCGAGCATTTCCTGGTCGCCTGCGTCCTCGGCGTCGATCTTGTATTCCTCGATAGCTGCAATCTCCTCGAGCTGGTTATAGAGCAGCGCCAGCAGGTCGTAGGCGACGTTGGAGACGCCGCTGATTATCTCTGAGCGCCGCTTCGCCTGTTCTTGTGCCATGCGATGTCCTTCCCGAATACCAAGCGTTTAACCCAGGGAAGCCTGATGAGCCGATTATACTCGACATAATTCCGATGTCAAGCAGGCAAGCCCTCGAACAGTTCTGCATGCACGAGCAAAGCCTCTCGCCGTAGCGGGGCTCAGGCTTCGCTACGGCCAGCTCGGCTCGGTCAGCGGCGTAACGATCACCTCCTGCATAACTGAGTCGGCCGGCAGCGTCACGGCAAAGAGAATGACGCGGGCCACGTTGGCGGGATCTTGCAGGTTTCGCTTATCAGGCAAGGGAATCCCCTGCTCCAGGAACCGGCCGAAGAAGCCCGTCCGCATGCCACCGGGAATGATCGTCGTTACCCGGATGTTGTACGG
>BEIC01000236.1 GCA_002898875.1 bacterium HR26 | reverse complement strand
ACAGCTGGAGGCTCGCTCGAGTCGGGGCTGGCGGCCGTGGCGCTGCACACGCTGACCATGTTCCTGGTGATGGGCCTCATCGCCGTGGTGGTCTACCAGGAAGTGGGCGTCGAGGTGCTGCGCCGGGCCTGGATCAACCTGGACCTGATCTGGGTCGGCGCGCTCGCGCTCGCCGGGCTCATCACGCTCGGCCTCGGCCTCTGGGCACTGTAACGGCAACGCACGATGACCAACACAATATATTGTAGGGGTGAATGGTTATTCGCCCCTACAATTTCCTCATCAGCACGGCCCTACTCCACCACCAGCACGGCGGCACCGTGGATGCGGCCGGCGCGCAGGTCCTCCAGCGCCCGGTTTGCCTCCTCCAGCGGGTACCCCTGCACCGTCGTCTGGACCGGTACTCGTGGCGCCAGCGCCAGGAACTCCTCGCCGTCCTGCCGGGTCAGGTTGGCCACCGAGCGTAGCACCCGCTCCCCCCAGAGGATCTCGTAGGGGAAGGAGGGGATATCGCTCATGTGGATGCCAGCGCAGACCACGACGCCACCCTTGGCCACCGCGCGCAGCGCCTGGGGCACCAGTCCGCCGGACGGGGCGAAGATGATGGCGGCGTCGAGCGGCTCCGGAGGAAGCTGGTCCGAGCCGCCGGCCCAGACCGCGCCCAGCTCTCGAGCGAACTGCTGGCCCTCGATATCGCCTGGCCGGGTGAAGGCGTACACCCGCTGGCCTCGGTAGCGCGCGACCTGCGCGACGATGTGCGCCGATGCGCCGAAGCCGTAGAGGCCGAGCCGCTCGGCCTCGCCGGCCAGCCGCAGGGCCCGGTAGCCGATCAGGCCGGCGCAGAGCAGCGGGGCAGCCTGCAAGTCCGGATAGCCCTCGGGGATCGGGAAGCAGTAGCGGGCGTCGGCCGCCGCGTACTCGGCATAGCCGCCGTCGAGCTGGTAGCCGGTGAAGCGGGCTTCGTCGCAGAGGTTCTCCCGACCGCTCAGGCAGTAGCGGCAGCGCCCGCAGGTCCAGCCCAGCCAGGGCACGCCAACCCGGTCACCGACCGCGAACCGGTTGACCCCCTCGCCCAGCTTCGTGACCACCCCGACGATCTGGTGGCCGAGCACCAGCGGCAGCTTCGGCTCCGGCAGCTCGCCGTCGAAGACGTGCAGGTCGGTCCGGCAGACGCCGCAGGCCCGCACGCGGAGCTGCACTTGGCCCGGTCCAGGCTCGGGGAGCGGCAGCTCTCGCAGCTCGAGTGGCCGGCCGGGTTCGGTCAGCACCATCGCGCGCATCGCTCCGCCTCCCGGCCCTTGCCCGTCTGTCTCGCCAGCAGTCTACTCCGGCACGAAGGCGACGAAGCGGCAGAAGGCCGCCTCGCCCCCCTTGAAGCGCCAGGGGAAGCAGCCGACCATCACCCGCCGGTCCAGCACCTGGTCGATCTCTCCACCGGCGTTCTCGACGTGGATGACCCCGCGCGGGAAGAGCAGGATGTGCATGATCTGGTAGTCCTCGTCAGGGAAGATCTCGCTCAGCGGTCGCCCGAGCTTGCGCTCGGCCTCGGCGGCCAGGTCCGGCCGCACCCGGCGGATGACGGTGTTCATCGGGTGGTCGGCCGAGCCAGCATCGACGGCCAGCCAGGAGATGCCGCGCTCGAGTACCCACTCGGCGAAGGCGCGCGTCGGGCCGGGGTGCTTGATGAAGTAGCGGGTATCGTCGGGCTCGGACTCGGCGCAGGCTGCGGCCCAGTCGCTCGGGTAGTGGCGGTGGTAACCGGTGTGGATCACCAGGATGTCGCCGGGCTGAATTCGGATCCCGGTGTCCCGCTCCCACTGCTCGAAGTGCTCCGGGCCGTAGATATCGTAGTCGCCGATCCCGTAGCGGGTCAGGTCCACTACGCAGGCCCAGCCGACCAGCTTGCTGAGCGGGATGGAGGCGATGTCCAAGCCGTTCGTCTGGAAGTGGAGCGGCGCGTCGAGGTGCGTCCCGACGTGGAGCGTGGAGGTGATCCGCTGCCCACCGGCCTTGTCGAAGGCGAGTCGCTTGACCCAGGTCACCGTCGGCCCCTCGTAGAGGGCGAAGCCCGGCGTATGGATGTCCCAGTCCTGTGAGAGGTCGACAACCCGCATCCTGTCCATCGGCACACTCACCGGCTTTCCTCCCCTCTCCGCTCTTCCGTCGACTGCGCGATCAGCTCCAGCAGCTCGCTGGGGCCGAGCGGCATCCGGGTCACCCGCACGCCCAGCGGGCGCAGCGCGTCGTCGAGCGCCGAGGCCACCAGCGCCGGCACTGGGATAGCACCCGCCTCCCCCACCCCCTTGACGCCCAGGGGGTTCAGCGGCGAGGGCGTCTCCAGGTGGGCGATCTCGATGTTCGGGATCTCCATCGCTGTCGGAATCAGGAAATCCATGAAGCTGGCGTTGACCGGCTGGCCGTTCTCGTCGTAGACGATCCGCTCGTAGAAGGCCCCGCCGATCCCCTGGGCGATGCCGCCGTGGATCTGCCCTTCGACCACCATCGGGTTGATCACCCGGCCACAGTCGTGGACGACGCAGAGCCGGTGGAACCGGATCATGGCGGTACCCGGATCGACCTCCAGGATGCAGGCGAGCGCGCCGCTGGCCCAGGTGGCGTGCGGCGGGCTGTAGTACTCGGTCGCCTCCAGTGCCGGCTGGCGGCCGGGTGGCAGCGCCGGTCCGGTCCAGGGCCGCGGCCTGCTCAGCAGCTCGCTCGCCTCCGTGCCGTAGGCGTAGCGCAGCGGATTGGCGAGCTGGGCCGCCTCCCAGTAGCTGAGCCCGCGCTCGGGCGCGCCCCGCACGAAGATGCGCCCGTCCTCCACGACCAGGTCTGCCGGGTCGACCTCCAGCTCGCGCGCGGCCAGCTCTAGCGCCTGCTCGCGCACGCGCCGCGCGGCCAGCGCCACCGCGCTGCCGGCCACCACCGCGCTGCGGCTGGCGTAGGTGCCCGAGCCGAAGCCGAAGTGCGCGGTATCCCCCTCGATTACCATGATCCGCTCGATCGGCACCTGGAGCTCTTCAGCCGCCACCTGGGCCAGGATCGTCTTGTGCGCCTGGCCCTGCTGCGGCATCCCAGTAGCGACGTAGACCTGCCCGGTCGGCTCGATCCGGACGTGTGCGCCCTCGTACGGGCCGATTCCGGTCCCCTCGACATAGCAGGCCAGTCCCAGGCCGACGTAGCGCCCCCCGGCGCGCAGGCGCGGCTGCTCCTCGCGCACGAAGCGCTCGTAGTCGATCATCTCTAGCACCCTGGCCAGCATGGCCGGGTAGTTGCCGCTGTCGTAGCGAGTGGGGGCGCCATCCTGGAAGATCAGCCCGACATCGTAGGGGAACTCGTCGGGCTGGATGAAGTTGCGGCGGCGCACCTCGGCCCGGTCCAGCCCCAACTCGTCGGCCACCCGGTCCATCAGCCGCTCCATCACGAAGCAGGCGTGCGGCCGCCCGGCGCCGCGGTAGGGGCTCACCGGCACCGTGTTCGAGTAGACGGCGCGGAACTCGACGTGGTAGTTGGGCACCTTGTAGGGGCCCGGGAGCTGGCACGCCGTGATCTGGGGCACGATGATGCCGTAGGGCGTGTAGGCTCCGGCATCGTGCAAGAAGATGTCCCTCACCCCGAGGATGCGTCCCTCGGCGTCGACCGCGATCTCGGCGTCGTGGATCTGCAAGCGCTCGTGGTTGGTACCGATGAAGTGCTCGATCCGATCCTCGGTCCACTTGACCGGCCGACCCAGCACCAGCGCGGCGTAGGGGATCAGCACCTCCTCCGGGTAGAACATGATCTTGCAGCCGAAGCCGCCGCCGACGTCCGGCGCGATCACCTCCACCTGGTGCGGGGCCAGTCCGAAGAGGGCAG
>BEIC01000235.1 GCA_002898875.1 bacterium HR26 | reverse complement strand
GTGGTCGTCTTCCCCGCGCCGTTATGGCCGAGGAGGCCGTAGATCGTGCCGGCCTCGACGGCGAAGGTGACGTCGTCGACGGCGACGATCTCCGGGCCGCGGCGCCGTAGCCAGCCGCGGCGCTGGAACGTGCGCCGGAGATGCTCGGCCTCGATGGCGTGCATGGCACTCTCCCTCCCGGCCACCCTCGCTCGCCTCAGTGCAGCAGCCGGTCGAGCAGGAACTGGGCCTCCTCGACGGTGATCTCGCCTTGGGCGAGCGCCTCGAGGACAGCGCGCGCCTCGTCGTCGGCGGTTGCCGTGGCCTCCCCACGTACCGGAGCGGCCTCGCCACCTGACTCAGGCGGTGGCGGCGGGGGCGGTGACGGTGCGGGCCGCGCGGCCACCGGCGCCGGCCGGTCGAGCCAGCCCAGGCGGACGTCGCCCTGGTTGGAGCGGACAATCACCTCGGCCCGCTGCCCGGAGCCCTCCCCCACGCTGCCGACCAGCCGCCGGCCGAAGGCGCTGCGCGGCCCGCGCTGGCCAACGGCCACCAGCGGGATGCTCGACTCGACGTCACCGCGGGTGGTGACCTCGATCCGCGCCGGGAGGCCGCGCGGGAGCGCCACCGAGATGTCGCCGCTGCCCGTCGCGTACTCGTGCCGGCCCAGACCGAGCCAGGCCTGGGAGGAGATATCGCCGGAACCGGCCTTGATCGTCGTCTCCTCGACCGAACTCTCGCGCACGCTCACCTGGCCGCTGCCAGCTTTGATCGAGAGCGAGGGGCAGTCGCAGGCGACGACCTGGACGTCGCCGGAGCCGACGATGACCACGAGCGGGCCGCGCCCCTCGCGGACGACCACGTCTCCGCTGCCGGTCTTGACCGTGACCGGGCCGGTGACGCCGCGCAGCTCGACCTCGCCGGATCCGGCGGCCAGGTCGACCTCTCCGGCGAAGCCCTCGACCAGGACATCGCCGCTGCCAGTGGCGCCGGTAAGCTGGCCCTCTCCCCCTTGGACGGTCAGATCCCCATCATCCAGGCTGGCTTTGACCCGGCCCCGCGTCCCTTCGAGCAGCAGCGCGCCGCGGCGCACGGCGGCGACCAGCTCCGGGAGCGAGCGAGGCAGCGTCAGCGCCAGCGGGTAGACAGCGGGCACGGCCGGCGTCTTTCTCCGGCGGCCGAGCCCTAAGCCCTCGAGCTCGATACCTTGCGGGCCGATCGAGATACCGCCGCGATCGCCCAGCCGGACGACGATCCCCTGCTCGCTGACCTGCAGCCGGCTGACACCACCGCTCGCGGGGCCGACCGCGCCGATGTAGACCTGGTCGTCAGCCGGCTCGACCGAGAGCTCGAGCTCGGGATCATGCTCGATCGAGATCGTGTCGGTCTCGGCCCAGCGGACGGCAACGCGGGCCTGGTCGGCCTCGAGCTCGACCCGGCGCACGCCGGCCGCCGGAATTTCACGACGCTGGCGCGTCTTCACCAGATGCCTCCTCTCCTGCCGATACCGCCGACCGCTCGGGCGAGCGGCGCAGGAGCGCCAGGGCCTCGGCCGGGCTCAGCTCGCCGCGGGCGACACGCTCGAGGATCTCGGAACGGGGAGCCGGGGGACGCGCTGCCGGCTCCGGCTCCTCCAGCGCGGCGATGATCTCCTCCAGCTTGGCGCGCACCGTCGGGTAGGACACCCCCAGCGCGCGTTCGACCTCGCTCAGGTTGCCCCGGCTGCGGACGAAGAGCGCGAGAAAGGCCTGCTGGTCGGGGCTGAGCCGGCTGAAAGGGCTGGCGACCCAGCGGCCGCGGAGGACGGTGGCGCAGGCGGGGCAGGCCAGCTCGCGGATCTCCAGGGGCTGGCCGCAGGTCGGGCACTGCTGCGGCGCGTGGCGCATCGGTCACCTCCTTGCAGACCAGCATAGCGACATTGCGAACCGATGTCAAGTGATAAATTAAAGATGATTATTAATCTTGCAGATATGGCGATTTTCCAAGGTGTACGCCTCGACATGCCTGGGGAGCGTCGCGAGCGGTCGCAGGGCAGGCCGTGGCGGCTGCCAGCGGGCTGCGCTACGCTGGTGCGGCCACGCGGCCGGCAGCCGGATCAGGGGCAGCACGGGCATCGATCGGGAGGGCAGGGCGTGACGATCAGGAGAGCGGTCTTGTTCGACCTCGACGGCGTGCTGATCGACAGCGAGCCGGCCCACTTCGCGGCGACGCGGGCAGCGCTGGAGGATCTCGGCCTGGGCACGCTCGACGAGGCGGACTACGCGAAGTGGATGCTCGGCCGGCCTGACCACAGCGCGCTGGCCGAGTACCTGGCCGCCTGCGGGCTCCCGGCGGAGCGGCTGCCAGCGCTGCTGGAGCGCAAGGCGGCCCGCTACGCCGAGCGGTTCGCGGTCGAAGTGAACCCGCTCGACGACGGGGTCGAGACGCTGCAGGCAGCTCATGCCGCCGGCCTGCCGGTCGGGATCGTCTCGGGTGCGCTGGCCACGGAGATCGCCTGGGCGATCGAGCGGCTGGGGATCGCCGGGCTCGTCGCCGTGGTGGTCAGCGGCGACGAGGTCGCCTGCGGCAAGCCGGATCCGGAGCCCTACCTGCTGGCAGCCCGCCGGCTGGGACTGGAGCCCGGCGCATGCATTGCCGTCGAGGACGCGCCGGCCGGCGTGAGCGCCGCTCGGGCTGCCGGGATGCGCTGCCTAGCGGTCGATCGCCAGGGGTGGGGGGAGCAACTTGCGGCCGCCGACCTGGTGGTTACCCGGCTGAGCTGGGAGGCGCTGAGCCGGTTACTGGAGTGCTGATCGATCCCCTAGAAGGCATAGCGGGCGCCGTGCGTTCGGAGCCGACCCGGTTCTGTGCGTGTGCCGCTGGTTAGCGCAGAGAGCACGCCCGCACGGCGACCGCGCCACCAGGGGTTGACGTGGCCTCATCGATAGCCGGGGCCGAGCGAGGCGGGCATCGCCGATGGCAGCATATGCCGTGGGCGAGCGCCTGAACGTCACTCCTCCGGCGGCCGGCCTTGCGCGAGCTCGCTGGTCTCGACCTGGCGCGCGAATTCGGTGTCCTTCTCGGTGATGCCGCCCTCGTCGTGCGTGGTCAGGCTCAGCCTGACCTGGTTGTAGTTGATGACGATTTCGGGATGATGCCGGAGCCGGCGGGCCAGGTCGGCCACCGCGTTGACGAAGGCCATCGCCTCCCGGAAGGTCTTGAAGCGGAACTCCTTGACGAGGGCGTCTCCCTCCTGGCGCCAGCCGGGCAACTCGGCCAGCACCGCACCGATCTGCTCTGGCGAGAGCTTGGCCATGCTCCCTCCTTACCAGAAGGCCGGGTGAGTCGATCAAACTGTAGGCAGTCCCCGCCGTTCACCGCGCGGTGCCTCCGGATCAGGCTCGGGCAGGTGATACCAGCCGCTGCCTGGCACCCACCGGTATCCGGCGGACGGCACAAGTATGACTGCGACGAACCGGCCCTGTCACCCTCTGCGAGCTGCTGCATCGGGGGCTGAGCAAAGCGGCGCCATCCGCGTCCGGGCCACTGCGGGCAGAGTCGCGCGACGACCGGGCGGAATAGTTGTCCAAACAGCAACTTTCGAAGATAGCTGATCCCGCGTGAAGCGTACCTATTACACCTTAGTCTCGCCACGTCATCATACCAATTCCTGAACGGTTCTGAGATTCATTCAGATATCCATGCCACTGACGTAAGGGTTTGATTCTTCGATCCTCATTCTCCTCTTACACGCTTTCTTGACAACACTTTCCCCGATGGTTAGACTACCCGCAGCCCGCGACGGGCGCGGCGTCGTGCTGGAGGACGCCGGAGCAGGTCGAAGGGAAGCGGCCTGCGTCGATCGGGATGGGGAGAGAAACCGTCCGCGCTTCGGGAAGCGGGAGGGGGGAAAGTGTCCATTGGAAAAGCGATCGTACGGCTGGTGGCCGGCTG
>BEIC01000234.1 GCA_002898875.1 bacterium HR26 | reverse complement strand
CCGCCGGTCACGAGGCGCATCGCTTACCCCTCCACAGGCTCCAGCTCCGGCACGCGACCGCCGATCGCCCGGGTGACGGCCAGCGAGGCATCCTTGACGGCCTCTCGCATCTCGTCTCCTCGGGGTCCGGATAGCCGGACCGCTGGGCCGGAGATACTGATCGCCGCAACGACACGCCCCTGGTGATCGAAGACCGGCGCGCCGAAGCAGCAGGCTCCCTCCTCGTTCTCCTCGTGGTCCTCCGCCACGCCGCTCGCACGCACGCGTTCCAGTTCAGCCCGCAGCGCTGACGGGTCGGTGATGGTATGCGGCGTCCGCCGAGGCAGCGGCCGCTGGAGATACCGCTCCAGTTCCGGCTCGGGGAGATACGCGAGGATTGCTTTGCCCAGCGAGGTCGAGTGCGGGTGGTCGCGGGCTCCGACCCGAGCGGCCATCCGCAGCCCGTGATCGCTCTCGATCATGTCGATGTAGACGATGTGGTCGTTGTCGAGCACCGCGAGGTTCACGGTCTCGCGGAAGCGGCGGTGGAGCTCTTCCAGCACCGGCCGGGCGACGTGCCGCAGGTCGATCGCCCCGGTCGAGCGCTCGCCCAGGTAGGCGAGCCGGGTGCCCAGCCGGTACTGCCCGCTGATCGTGTCGCGGGTTACATACCCGCGCTCCTCGAGCGTCTTGAGGATGCGGAAGGCCGCCGACGGTGTGGTGCCGACCCGGCGGGCCAGCTCGGTTGGGCCGAGCGGCCGCTTCGCCTCGGCCAGCGCCTCAAGGATATCGAGCGTCCGCATGACGACGGCGATGCTGTAGTCCCGCGCCTTCTCGCCCATCTACGCCTCCCGCTGTCGCGCCAGCTCCCGGGCGACGTTTTCGATGACCGTCAGCGCCTCGTCCAGGCAGTCGTCGTCATGGGCCAGGGAGAAGCCGGCGTGGCCAGGCAGGCCGGCATACGCGTGGAAGTAGAGCCCGCGCCTCAAGCACCCCAGCACGAAGCGCCGGTGGAGCGCCTGGTCGCAGGCGACCGCCTCCGCCCAGGTCACGACCGGCTCCCGGCGGCCGAAGTAGAGCCCGAAGCGGGCACCCAGCCCCTGGACCCGGGCCGGCACCCCCGCACGGTCGAAGATGCTCTGCAGCTCGCCGTAGAAGCGCTCGGCTCGCCGGCCCAGCTCCTCATATACCCCCGGCGCTTCCAGTGCCTCGAGCGTGGCTCGTGCCGCCAGCACGCTCAGGAGCTGGCCGGAGTAGGTGCCGCTGTGGGCGACCGGTCCGCCAGGGGAGAGCTGCTCCATCAGGTCCGCTCGCCCGCAGAGCACCGCCATCGGCAAGCCGTTCGCAACTGCTTTGGCCAGCGTGCAGAGGTCGGGCGTGACCCCGTAGTAGGCCTGCGCCCCGCCGAGCGCCATCCGGAAGCCGGAGAGCACCTCGTCGAAGATCAGCACGATCCCCTCCTCCTGCGTACGCCGCCGCAGGTAGGCCAGGAAGCCGGGTTGCGGCGGGATGCAGCCGGCGTTGTAGTGGACCGGCTCGCAGATCACCGCCGCGAGCTCTCCCCGGTGGCGGGTCAGCGCGTGGTCGAAGGCATCGGGATCGTTCCAGGGCACGATCACTACGTCCTGGCCGTAGGTGTCCGGTACTCCTCCCGACACCGGGATGGGCAGGCCCGAGCCGGTCTGGTCGGCTGGGCGAAAGAGGAACGGCTCGGCCAGGCCGTGGAAGTGACCGGCGAACGTGAGGAGCTTTCGGCGCCCGGTCACGTGGCGTGCGAGGCGTACCGCGACCATCGCTGCCTCGGTTCCGGTGACGGCGAAGCGCACCCGCTCGGCGCACGGGATGACCCGGCAGAGGGTCGTGGCCAGCCTCACGTGATGCTCGGTCTCGGAAGCGGTGAGGATGCCAGCCGCGAGTCCCGCCTGCACGGCCTCGTTCACCGCCGGGTGGCCGTGGCCGAGCAGCACGGCGCCGTTGGCCATATTGAAGTCGAGGTAGCGCTCGCCCTCCAGGTCGTAGAGGTACGGCCCCTGCGCCCGGCTGGCGTAGAAGGGGCGGCTCAGGTAGGGGTGCCAGCGCAGCCCGGCTGTGACCCCTCCGGCGAGCGACTGCCGGGCCTGGTCATAGAGCTGTGCGGCGGCGGTCAAGCCGGACTGGCTCACCACGACCCTCTTTCAGAGCGGTCTATTTCATAGAATGAAACACTCATCCACTAGCTGAATTTATTATATTGATCCGTACCATCGTGTCAAGGCGTTGTGTGCAGAGGATTGAACGGTTTGCCCACGTTCTGGGTTGGCGCGCCGGTGGCGCCCGGCGCTGAAGCGGAAGTCGGGGCGACCGGCCGGTCGCGCCGACGCACCTCCGCGATAAGCCGGCGTCGAGCCGGCGTTTGCCCTGAGCGCGGGGCGTTAGTCCCGCGCCCGGCCATGCCGGGAGGTCGAGGCGAAGATGGCAGGCAAAGTGATCGCCTCTCAGGCCTGGTGTGGTTGACTTCAGGCACAATCGTATGAGGTGCTCGATGCCGAGCGGCCTGGGCGTTCGAAACGGAGCTGCCAGCAGGTACCGGCTGTCCAAGAGATGAGGCACGTCGTGTCTTCGTTACCACTCGTCGCTATCGTCGGTCGACCCAACGTGGGCAAGTCGACGCTCTTCAACCGGATCATCGGGCAGCGGCGAGCGATCGTCGAAGACCTGCCCGGTACGACCCGTGACCGCCTCTACGGTGAGGCAGAGTGGGGAGGCGTACACTTCGGCCTCTTCGATACCGGGGGGCTGCTGTCCGAGGAGGAGATCGAAGCGTCCACCCAGCGGGAGATCTCACAGGCCACGCGCCAGCAGGCGGAACTCGCGCTCGAGCAGGCCGACCTTATCCTGTTCCTGGTGGATGCCTCAACAGGGCCGACGGCCGGCGATTGGGAAGTGGCCGAGCTTCTACGCCGGTCGACCAAACCGGTGCTCCTGGTTGCCAACAAGGCTGAGTCGCGGGAACGCCAGCTCAACGCAGTGCAGTTCTACGAGCTGGGCCTGGGTGACCCGATCCCGGTCTCGGCTGCGCACGGCGTCGGCGTTGGCGATCTGCTGGACGAGATCGTCCGGCGTCTCCCGCGGGTGGAGCCACCACTCGAGGTCGAGCAGCCGAGGATCGCGATCGTCGGCCGGCCGAATGTCGGCAAGTCGGCCCTGCTCAACGCGATCCTGGGCCAACCGCGGCAGATCGTCTCCTCAGTTCCGGGTACTACCCGCGATGCCGTCGACACCGAGATCGTCTGGAAAGGGCAGCCGGTCACGCTGATCGACACCGCTGGCATCAGGAGGCCCGGGCGGATCGAGCGAGGGGTCGAGCGCTACAGCGTCCTCCGGGCCAAGCGGGCGATCAAGCGCTGCGACGTGGCGATCCTGGTCATCGACGCCAGCGAGCCGTACACAGCGCAGGATCAGCATGTGGCGGGGGCGATCCTGGACGCTCGCAAGGGTGTGGTCGTGGCGGTCAACAAGTGGGATCTCTTCCAGCACATGGAGGGGGCTGAGGAAGCCTACCGCGAAGAGGCCCAGGAGACGTTCGACTTCATGCCCTGGGCCCCGCTCGTCTTCACCTCGGCGGTGACCGGCCTGAATGTCGAGCAGGTCATGGACCTGGCGCTGATGGTGGTCGCCGAGCGGTCACGGCGCATCCCGACAGCCGAGTTGAATCGCCTGCTTCGCGAGGCCGTACAGCGCCATCCGCCCCCGTCGAAGCCTGGAAAGTGGGTCAAGTTCTACTACGTGACCCAGGCTGAGGTGAACCCGCCCACCTTCGTCTTCTTCTGCCGTAACGCGGAGGGTGTGCACTTCTCCTACAAGCGGTACCTGGAGAACACTATCCGCCGGGAATACGGCTTCACCGGCACGCCGGTCGAGCTGGTTTTCCGGGAGCGCACCCGGCGTGAGCCGG
>BEIC01000233.1 GCA_002898875.1 bacterium HR26 | reverse complement strand
GCGTTCTTCCCCTGGAGATCGGCGTCGCTGACCCCACGGGCCTGCGCGCAGCCGCCTCAGACGTAGATCGGCACGCCGCGCTCCACCGCGAGCTGCATCAGCTCCTTCAGCGGCGGAAAGCCGATCGGCACCACCGCCTCGATCGTCTGGTCGAGGATCAGGAGCGTAGCGTCCCCGGCCAGGTTGATCTCGGCATCGATGCCGGCCACGGCCGCGCCGTTCACGGCCAGGTGGAAGGGCATGCAGGCCTTGGTCGGGTCGTCCGGCCCATGGGTTGCGACGTAGATGAGGCGTGCCATCCGGGTACGCTCCCTTCTGGGTAGCCGGCCGGCACAAAGCCGGCTTCGGCCTCTCGCCACTTGCGAGTCTCGCCCGATGTCTCGCAGTGTAGCACCGGCAGGCTCGAGGCGCCACAGCCGCAGGCCCCTCAGTTCACCGGTTTCGGCCGGAGCCTGCGCCCAGGCGGCTCAGCCAGAGAGCGCGCCCCAGCTCACCACTCGCTCCGGCGTCAGCGCGATCACCGGCAGGCGCTCCAGCTCCATCGCCTGGTACTGCGAATAGCGCTGGCGCAGCAGCGCGAGCGCCTGCGAATGGTCGGGGTGCTCGGGCTCCAGGATCTCGGCCCGGCCACGCACCATGACCCAGGCCAGGCGAGACCAGTCCTCGTCGTAGCGGTCGATCACCAGCGCCGCCCGGCCGGTCTCCTGCACGTTGCGCACCCGCTTGAGCGGGCGATCTCTTCGCTTGGGCTTCTCGTCGATCGGACTGTAGAAGCGCGCGCCGTCGTAGGCGTAGCAGACCGGTACGACGTGCGGCTCGCCGCGGGCGTCGACAGTCGCCAGGCGTCCCACGCGCTGCGCGTCGACGAAGGCGCGCTCCGCCGGGCTGAGTGTCACAGCCATCGTCAGGGCCTCCTCGCCTGCTGCCCGGTCACGGGCCTGTACCCAGCCTAGCGTAGCTGGCGCCGGCAGCTTCGTCACCGGCCGTAGAAGGTTGACGGGCTGGCCGGATGCCGCTTGATCGAGGGCCAGAGCGAGCACATGATTAGCTGAACCCCGGCGAAGCCATGAGGCATGCTGAGGAGGCAGCCGAGCAGGCTCGAACGGCCTGCTGTGGTAGCCACGAAGGCGGGTGCGAGGCGGAGCGAGAGGAGCGAGCGATGGATGAGCGAGTAGTGGTCTACCCCGAGGAGGTGCTCGAGGGTGCGCCGATGCAGCGGCCGGACCGGGCGGTGCGCGACTTGAAGCTGATCTACCCGGAGACCGGCTTCGAGGCGATGACCCTCTGCCTGGGCGTGGTCGAGATCGAGCCTGGCCATCATAGCCCGCTCCACCGGCACAACTGCGAGGAGGTCTACTACGTCGCCCAGGGCAGCGGCGAGCTGGAGTCGGGCGGCCGGCGCTACCCGATCCGGGCAGGCTGCGCCGTCCTCAACCGGCCGAAGGTGCCTCACCGGGTACACAACACCGGCGACGAGACGCTGCGGCTCGTCGTGGTTGCCGGGATCATGCTGGTGCCGCTGCTGCCCCAGTGGCCCACCCCCTCGCCCTACGAGATCCTGGAGGGGAGCAGCGCCGACACCGGCTCGGCGGCGAGCTGAGGCAGCGAGAGCGCGCGGGAGAGCCGTGCGTGCGTCACCCTACCCCGGCGAGCCTGATCGCTCGCACAGCGTGAGGCGCTGGGCGCCGGAGCACGGCGAGACGAAGGGGGACGGCCGGCCAGACCGTCCCCCCGATACCGGCGTGAGCGGTGGTCGGCTACATCAGCTTGCCCATCTGCTCCGAGACGTCGTTGGGGCTGTTGTACGTCGTCTCGGGCAGGCGGTCGAGGGCGCGCAGCACGTTCACGTCGGCGCCCTCACGCCGCGCGGTCTCGACGAGCGTTCGCTTGTCGGTCGGATAGTCGATTCCCCGGAGGAACTTCTGTACCTGCACCGGGTTGGGCATCCGCCCCTGGCCGTGGCTCTCATGGTGCGTCATCGTTCTCTCCCTTCACCGTACGGTCCCAATGACCGCTCGGGCTGAGGGTACACCACGATCGGTCGCGTGTAAAGTTATGTCATGTTAGGTCGCTGAATCCGGTGAGGGGCGCGTCAAACCAGAGCGCCAGGTACTGCCAGCGGCCCCAGGGCTCGTAGACCGCCCTGACCTGCGCCTCGCTGACCGGCTGCCCCTGGAAGTACTTCTTCGACACGAACGCCTTCGCCTCCGAGTCGACGCCGAGGAAGTCGTAGTGCCCCAGAAGCATCAGCAGCGTGGAGGCCGCGTAGTCCCCGATCCCCTTGATCCGGCGCAGGGCGCGGTACTGCTCCTCGGTCGCGAGCTCGGGGTCTTCTAGCGCGCCGAGGTCGAGCCGCCCCTCGACCACATCCGAGGCGAGCTGCCAGACGTAGGCGCTCCGGTAGCCGAGCCGGGCTTCCTCCCGCAGGCGGTCCGGCCCGGCGGCCGCGATCGCCTGCGGCGTGGGGAAGGCACGCCAGTCGTCGCGGCCGGGGAACGGCTCACCGAGCGTCGCGACCAGCCGCTCCATCATCCGCTTGGTGCCCGGCCAGTTCACATTGGTCGTGCAGAGGGTGTAGACCACGTCCTCGAAGAGGCTCGGGCAGCGGAGCAGCCGCCCGCCGCCGGGCGTGAGGCGAAGGCTCCACCCGTCGAGCCGGTCACAGTACTGGTAGAACTCGCTCAGATCCTCGTCTAGGCGCAGCATCCGGCGCACCGCCCGCCGGATCTCCGCCTCCTCCTCGACGGCTAGCGCTCCTCCCGCAGTCTCGACCACGACGCGCACGGACGCGCTACCCTCGGATCCTTCGCGCATCCGCAGGCGCGCGACCCGGCCGCTGGCCAGCCGGTGAACCCGCCGGAGCTCGCCGGCAGCCGCGTCCCACTCGAACGGCTTCAAGTAGGCCCAGCCGTGCTCGCTCACTGTCGAGACGAAGTCGAACGGCTGTGGCGCCCGCTCCTCCAGGCACACCGACACGACCTGTGCGCCCATGCGCTCCTCCCCGCGAGAAGACCGCTGCCAGCAATGCTCTTCGGCCGCACTCTAGCACCGATGTTCTAACCTGTCAAGATCATAAAGCAAGTTAGAACGGGGGAGCCGTATGGAGTACCTCGGGCGCCGTCGAGCGGCGAGACGGCGAATCAAAGGCATGCCGCTCGCCCGCACCCCTGCGCGTCGCGCGCCACCGGGTCTCGGTCGCTCTTTCCGGTCACCACGCAGGGGATCGATCAGTGCTCCGCGACCGGTCGAGCAACACGGCCGATCCGCGCGTGAGAGCCAAAGCCTCGCAGCGCCGAGACGATCAGGATGACCCCGAGCAGGACTTTGAGGAGAGCGCCTGGAGCGACCGCCGCGATCAGCCCCCCGAGGACACCGATGGCCCCACCCGCTCCGAACGAGACACCCACACGGTAACGGAGCGCCAGCCGCTCATCAGGTGCCATGCTCCCTACCCTTCACCTCGACCCACTCACGGATCGCGGCCAGTACCCCCTCCGCGATCCGGGCCGGCCGCTCGCCGATGCCGTACACCTGTCCCGCTGCGCCGCGGGGGTCGATCTCGATCACCTTGGTGCCTGCGCTCACCGGCACACCGCTCCGTGTCAGCCCCCGCACAGCGCCGCTGAGCGGGGCGCGCAGCACGGCCTCGCCGATGCGGGCCAGCGGCTCGCCCGCCTCGACCAGCTCGCCGATCCGCCGCGCCGTCTCGAAGACGCCGGCCACGGGAGCGTAGACGTAGCGGTCGCGCGCGTGCCCGGCGATCTCCCGCGGCTCCCCCTCGAGCTGCCGGGTCGCGCCGCGCGCGATCACCCGGCCGAGATCCTCACCCCAGGCTGTCTCAACGGCCAGGTCCACCTGCTCGCCAGCGACGAAGCCCGGCCCCAGGCCGACCGTGAGCGGTGCCAGCCCGCGCAGGG
>BEIC01000232.1 GCA_002898875.1 bacterium HR26 | reverse complement strand
CAGAGCCGCACCGCGCAGCGACGCTTCCGGCTCGGGCGAGAGAGCGAGCGGCTGCCCTAGCGCATCGGCCATGATCTGTACCCAGGCCCGGTTATTGACGAGCCCATTGCCGCTGCCAACGATCAGGCGCTCTCCAGGTAAGGTGTCCTGGATCAGGCGATGGACGAGGACGAAGCGGCAGGCCACCGCCTCGAGCGCGGCCCGCAGCACTTCCAGGGCGGTGGTATCCAGGTGCAGGCCGGAGAGCGTTGCCCGGGCATGCCCGGCCCAGCCCGGGCTGCGCTCGCCTGCGATGAACGGCAGCCAGGTCAGCCCGTGGGCACCTGGCGAGTAGGAGACTAGCGCCTCCTGCAGCTCATCGAGTGGCGGCAGGCGAAACTCGCGGCACACCCAATCGATGAAGTTGCCGCCCTCGCTCAGCGCGCCCCCGAGCACAGGCCGGCGCCGGTCGAGCCGGTAGAGCCACAGCCCGAACGGCGGCTCCGGCGGCGTACCCTCCCAGAGCAGGCGCATGGCGCCGGAGGTGCCCACCATCAGGGCGAGCCGGTCGGTTCCCACCGCGCCGCTCCCGACGTTGCTGCACGCGCCGTCGCCCCAGGCGGGAAACCAGGCGGCGCCGGCCAGCGCCGGCCAGCGCCGGGCATAGTCGGCACGTAGTCCGCTCGCCGGCTCGTCGCCGATCAGCGATAGCTTGTTGGGCTGCAGGTCGAGCGCCTCGAGCGTCGGGAGATCCCAGTCCAGCGTCCGGTGGTTGAAGAGCCCGGTGCCGGACGCCATCGAGACGGAGCAGGTCGCCTGGCCGAACCAGCGGAGGAAGAGATATTCGGCGAAGGAGACCCAGCGGGTCGTTCGCTCCCAGATATCCCGGTGCTCGGCGCGGAGCCAGGCGAGCCGGGCGATGGGGTAGCTGGGGTGAAGGTAGGCCCCGGTGCGCCGGTGGTGCGCGTCCGGATCGAGCTGGGCGCGTAGCGCTGGAACGACTCTGCTCGCCCGCGTGTCGGCCCAGGTCAGGACTGCGGTCGTCGGTCTCCCCTGCGCGTCGAGGCCGAGGAGACTATGCCAGAAGGTAGCCATGCCGACCGCGAGGATCGGCCGACTTGCGGCGAGGGAGACGCACTGATCGATCAGCCCTTCGACTGCGTCCGTGAGCTCCTGAGGGTCGAGCTCGGCGCCGCCGTCTTCGGTCGTGCGCAGGCGCGAGGCGGCGCGCACCAGCGTGCCGGGCAGCAGCGTGCCTCGCGAGTCGAACAGCGCCGCTCGCGCCGACGAGGTGCCGATGTCGAGCGCGAGGACGAGGTCGTGATCCTGTCGCTGCTCCTGGCTGCTCAAGCGCCCCTTGTTCCCCTGACTCAAGCCTCCGCGGTCCAGGCTGCCGGCGCGAGTCCTTCTTCTGGGCTGGTATAGTCGCGCCGGCCCGGATCGCCGGCAACAGGCTAGCAGGCGCCCTGGATCCTGATGTTGCACGAGGGCAGGTGGCGCCTGCCGTGCGAATCCTACCAGGCTCCAGGGTTGCCCTGTCCCAGCGAGGTGCCAGCCTCGCTGGGACATCTTCGGATGTGTACCAGCCTGGGCTAGAGAGGAGACTCAGCTCTCCCCGGTTGCCCACTCGGGCCCGGCGATCTGGAGGAGCTGGGCGCTGACGTCGCCGAGCGCGGCGAGCAGCTCGCGGACGGTCTTGTGCAGCGTCGGGTGACGGAGGTTCGGCGCGATCTCGAACAGTGGCACCAGCACGAAGGCCCGCTCGTGCAGGCGAGGGTGGGGAATTGTCAGGTCGGGGCGATCGATCACCAGGTCGCCGTAGAGCAGGATGTCGAGGTCGAGCGTGCGCGGCGCGTTGGGGAACGGCCGCTCCCGCCCCGCGGCCTCCTCGAGCCCTCGCAGGTGCCGGTGCAGGACTTCCGGCGATGCCTCGGTGTCGAGCGCGACCACCGCGTTCAGGAACCAGGGCTGGTCCAGGTAACCGACCGGCGTGGTCTCGTAGAGCGAGGAGACGGCGGCGATCTTGCCCACGCCGGCCAGCCCGCGCACAGCGCCGCGCAGGTAGCCGAGACGGTCTCCCAGATTGCTGCCGAGGCCGATATAAGCCCTCACCATCGCCCGCGCACGACTGCATCAGTCATCCGCGCGACCCGGACCATCTGCGGCACGTCGTGGACTCGGACGATGTCGGCGCCGTTGGCGATCGCCAGCGCCACCGTCGCTGCCGTCCCCTCGAGCCGGTCCTCCGGCGGGGTCCCGAGCACATGGCCGATCATGCTCTTGCGCGAGGTGCCGACCAGGATCGGCCGCCCGAGCGCGGTTAGCTCGCGGAGCCGCCGGAGCAGGAGCAGGTTGAGATCTGGCGTCTTGCCGAAGCCGAAGCCAGGATCAATGATGATCCGCTCCCAGGCAATGCCGGCCGCCAGCGCGTGCTCGATCCGGCGCGCCAGCTCGCGCACGATGTCCGGGATCAGCCGCTCGGCGGACTCGATCTTCCGGTCGTGCATGATGATCACTGGGACGCCAGCCCTGGCAGCGAGGGGAGCCATATCCGGATCGGCCTGTAGCCCGCGCACGTCGTTGATGATCGAGGCGCCGGCCTTGAGGGCAGCCTCGGCTACGATTGCCTTCGAGGTATCGATCGAGATCGGCACCGTGATGGCCTGGGCCAGCGCCTGGATGGCCGGGATCACTCGCCTCAGCTCCTCCTCGGCCGGAACCGGCGTGTGCCCAGGCCGGGTCGACTCGCCACCGACGTCGATCAGGTCGGCGCCTGCCTCGACCATGGCCTGCGCCCGCTCGACCACCGCGTCGAGCTGCCCGGCCAGGCCGTCGCCGCTGAACGAGTCGGGCGTGACGTTGATGATCCCCATCACGTAGGTCCGCTTGCCCCACTCCCACGTCTCCAGAGCGGTCGCGGACCGTGCCGGCGTCGCCGCCATCGCTCCCCTCCGTCATTGACGTAAGTAGTCTACCGCACGCGCCTTCACCAGGAGGCGAGCAGGGGGCGGAGCGACGGGTCATCTTCGAAGGCGCCGTGATAGACGGCGGTGACGACCCGGCTCTCCCGGGCCTGGACGCCGCGAATCGTCATGCACATCTGCTCGAGCTCGAGCTGGACGGCCACCCCCTGCGGCTGGAGCGCCCGCTCGATCGCCTCGGCGATCTGGCGTGTCAAACGCTCCTGGAGCTGCGGGCGGCGGGCCAGCGCGTCCACCAGCTTGATAATGCGATCCGAGCCGACGATCCGCCCGGCCGGCAGGTATGCCACATGGGCCCGGCCCACCATCGGCACCAGGTGGTGCTCGCAGACCGAGCGCACAGGGATGTCGCGGATGACGACCAGACCCTCGTGCTGCTCGGCCAGCGGCTCGGCCAGAAAGCTCGCCGGGTCGAGCTCCAGCCCGCCGAGCAGCTCGCGTAGCATCTCGGCAGCCCGGCGCGGCGTCTCCCGCAGCTCCGGTCGATCCAGGTCTTCGCCGACCGCCTCCAGGATCATCCGGACGGCCGTCTCCAGGCGCGCGCGGTCGATCTCTCTCATGCCTTGCCCCGCTCTCGGGTGATCCGGATGCCGACACGCTCCAGCGCGCTGCCGACGATCGGCGCTCCAGGCTTCCACACGGTGACGGTAACCGATTCGATGAGCGGGAAGCGTTCTAGCACGCCTGCCGCGATCTCCTCGGCGACCGTCTCGATGAGCTGGCGCGGCGGCCCCTCGACGACCTCTCGGGCCACCCGGTAGAGGTCGCTGTAGCTGACTGTCTGTGCCGGCTCGTCGCTGGACCCGGCCGGGCGCAAGTCGCCGCGTGCCTCCAGGTCCACCACGAAGCGCTGGCCCAGCCGTTGCTCCTCGGGGTGGACGCCGTGATACCCGTAGAAGACCAGCCCTTGCAGCAGGATCGCATCCGCGGCCATAGGCGGACCTTATCGCTCTTTCCGTT
>BEIC01000231.1 GCA_002898875.1 bacterium HR26 | reverse complement strand
TCGTACTCGACGAGCACCTCCTCGTGGGCAATGCTCGCATGGACCGAGCGCACGCCGTCGAGCCGCCCGACCGCCCGCTCGATCGAGGCGGTGCACAGCGAGCAGTGCATCCCGCCGACCTTGAGGTGGAGCTTCCTCGTACGCCGGCCGTTCGCCAGCAGCGCTGCATCCACTGCCGACGCCTGGGAATCGACCGGCTGGGACGAGAACCCCTCGTTCATGGCACATATCTCCTCATTGGATCCACTCCAGCAGAGCGCAGCCAGCTCGGTCGAGCGAGTAATCGGCCCCTGAATCCGATCGCTCGCTCTCCCTCACCTGGCCAGCCTACACCTTCCAGCGCACTGGAAGGTCAAGCCCCTCTGGTGACTCGTGGGGTACGCGGGATCAGCCGCGGGCGCGGCCGAGTCGGTCTGCCGAGGTGAGCGTGCCTGGTATCAATGAGCCGCCGTCCACCCCGGCCGCTTCGAGTGCGCTCGCGTCAGCGCCGTGCCCGAGAGGCGATCAAGTCGCGGGCCGTCGTCGGATCTCGCTCCGGCCCCGCGATTTCGATTGCCGGGCAGACGCTGACCTCGGTCTCCCGCTGCGGTACCTGCGACGCACGTCCGATCAGCGCCGCCAGCTCGGAACGCAGCCGCTGGAGCTCGCTGATCTGGCGGTCGATCTCGGCCAGTCGCTGCTCGGCTAGCTCGCGGACCCGGCAGCAGGGCCGGCTCCCGGTATCGTGCAGCGCCAGGATATCCCGGATCGCCTCCAGGGTCAGGCCGAGCGCCTGTGCCCGCCGGATGAAGCGCAGCCGCTCGAGGTCGCGCTCGTCGTAGACGCGGTAGCCGTTCGGCAGCCGCGCCGGCTCCGGCAGCAGGCCGATCGCCTCGTAGAACCGGATCGTCCTGGGGTTGACACCGGCTCGCCTGGCCAGCTCGCCGATCCGAAGATGGGTCGTCTCACGCCGCTCGCTCATCGTGGACTCGCCTCGTGCTGTGATGGGTGCCTCGAGTGGCGCCCGGCATACGATCCACGGCATGATTGTTCCACTGGAAGGGACACGAGGCACACTGAGGCATGACCGGAGGTAGTTCGATGGATCTCCGCTCGATCCAGCGGCCGCTCAAGGAGCGGTATCGCAGCGACCCGGAGGCAGCCAGGATCACGCTCCGGGCAACCGGGAGCCAGGTCGACTCCCCGCTGAGCTGCTCGGTCGACATCGGCCGCGCGATCTACCAGGCCGAAGCCCACGCTGGGGTCGGCGGCTCGGGGATGGCGGCCTGCTCTGGTGACCTGCTGCTCGGGGCGCTCGCGGCCTGCGCCCAGCTCACCTGCCAGATGGTCGCCACCGCGATGAGCATCCCGTTCGAGCGCATCGAGGTGACGGTCGAGGGTGACCTGGACCTGCGCGGCACGCTCGGCATCGCGAAGGACGTGCCGGTCGGCTTCCAGGCGATCCGGGTGCGCTTCGACGTCGAGGCGCCGCAGGCGACCGCGGAGCAGCTCGAGGCGCTGCGCGAGAAGACCGAGCAGTACTGCGTGGTCATGCAGACGCTGCTGAACCCGCCGCCGGTGGAGATCCGCTGGAGCTGAGCGGAGACTCAGCCGTACAGCTCGCTCAGCTTCTCGATGCTGAAGTCGGGCGACTGGCACACCTCGATGATCCGCCGCTCGCGCGCCTCGACCTCCTTGGCCGCCCGGAAGAGTTCCGGCGCGATCTCGAGCGGGATTTGGATCACGCCGTGCTTGTCGCCGTGCAGCAGGTCGCCGGGGTGGACCGTCAGCCCGCCGACCTCCACCGGCGTGCCGATCTCGACCACGTGGACGTAGGCGTGCGAGACGTGCACCTGGGAGGCGAACAGGTGGAAGCCGAGCTGCTCCACCTCGTCCAGGTCGCGCACGCCGCCGTTGGTCACCGTGCCGACGCAGCCGAGCGCGCGGTGGATGTTGGCGTTCACCTCACCCCAGAAGGAGCCGACCGGCGGGTCGTCGAGGTCTTGAATCACGACGACGCGCGGTTCCGGGATCGAGAGGATGTACTCCCACATCCGGCGGCGCGGGACAGCCGTGCCCGGAGCCGGCGGCTCGGCTGCCCGGATCTTGGCCGTCACGGCATAGCCCACCATCACGCCCAGGCCGGGCAGCATGCAGCGCACGCTGGCGTCCATGAACCCCTGATTCCGCGGCCGGATGTTGAACGTCTCGATCGCGTTGGCGACCGTAGGCGTGTTCAGCGTCTGGAGCGCCCGGAGCACTGCCGGGCTGAGCGGTCCCTGCGTCACCCTGACCCCCTCTCGACTCTGCCGTCAGGCCGGCAGCCGCGCGCACGGCCGCATCTCGCTCGCGCCATCTGCTCCTGGTATCGATCTTCCAAAACGATCGACGAGACGGGAGCCAGCCCGGCAACCCAACAGTCGCCATGCTCGTCGGCCGCAAAGGGTCTCGAGGCATGAGCCGGAAGCGGGTAGAATCCGGGCCTGGGCCCCAGCGATCGCACGGTGCGCTCGCAGAGCCGCTCCCTCCTCGCCGATGCCAGAGCGACCGCACCCGTGGCCCATCCTACCAGGCGACGCCTGTATCGGAGAAGAGACTGGCGATCTTGTGGCCAGCCATGGATAGCCGGTGACAACGAGAGAGGGCCTGTGAAACGGTCGTCCGGCAGGGAGGAGGCGAGCCATGACCGCGCGCGAGGATGCTGGCGAGTTGCTGGCCCGGATGCGGGTCAATCTGCAGCAGGCCGGTATCCGGGTAGCCGACGAGACGCTGGAGCTGGTGGCAGAGCGCGGGTTCCTCTCGACGGCGCTGGCGTTCCAGCGGATCGTCGAGGAGGCTCCGGCTGAGGTCACTCCGGACTACCTGGAGGATTGGGGATTCGTCGAGTCTCCACCGCAAGCGGGCACGACAGCCGAACATCCACCCTCGCCTGTCCAGGCAGCGCGCCAGCCTGGCTATCCGACTCTCACGGAGCTGGCTGCCCGGATCCGCCGGCGCGAGGTCTCCTCGGTCGAGCTGACCGAGCAGGCCCTGACCCGGATCCAGGAGCGCGAGCCGGTCCTGAACGCGTTCCAGCTCGTGCTGGCCGAGGAGGCGCTGGCCGCCGCCCGGCAGGCCGATCGGGAACTGGCGGCGGGCCAGGATCGCGGACCGCTCCACGGCATCCCGATCGCGGTCAAGGATCTCCTGGCCATGGCCGGCACAGCCACGACCGCCGGCTCGAAGATCCTGGCCGGTTGGCGGACCGACTTCGACGCGGCGGCGGTCGAGCGTCTGCGCGAGGCCGGCGCGGTGATCGTGGGCAAGACGCGCCTATCGGAGTTCGCCTACTCCGGGGCCTCGAACAACGCCCACTATGGCCCGACGCGCAACCCGTGGAACCTCGATCACGATACCGGTGGGTCGAGCAGCGGCTCGGCCGCGGCGGTCGCGGACGGGATGGCGGTCGCGGCGCTCGGCTCCGATACCGGCGGCTCGGTCCGGATCCCGGCCGCGTTCTGTGGCCTGGTCGGGCTCAAGCCGACCTTCGGCCGGATCAGCCTCCACGGCACGGTCCCGCTCGCCTGGTCGCTCGACCACCTCGGGCCGATCGCACGGAGCGTGGCCGACGCCGCGATCCTCCTCCAGATCCTGGCCGGGCCTGACCCGCGGGACGGCCGGACGCGCCCGGTTCCAGTTCCCGATGCCGAGACGGCGTTGCGTGGCGGTGTGGAGGGCCTGCGCGTCGGCGTGCTGCGCGACGACGGCAGCGGCGAGCCGCTGGGCACGCCGGAGGCGCTGGACGCCTGGCAGGCCGGGCTGGCTGCCCTGGAGCGGGCGGGCGCGACCCTCGTCGAGCTGGATCTCCCCGAGCTGAGCCGGCTGCGTGTGCTGAACACCGCCCTCATCGCGCAAGAAGCGGTTGCCTTCCATCTCCCCTGGCTCCGCGAGCGCCTGGACGACTACGGCGAGTTCGCGCGACT
>BEIC01000230.1 GCA_002898875.1 bacterium HR26 | reverse complement strand
CCGTCGACGACCACCCGGCTGACGAGCACCCGGTGACCATGCTCAGCCGGCGCAAAGCGGACGTGCGGCGTCACTTTGTAGCCGCGGGCGCGCCGCTCCTCCTCGTTGCAGGTGATCCGTTCCCAGCGGCTGAGCCGGACGTTAGGCATCTCGAGGAGCGAGACAAGGTCGCTATTCTCTCCGCCGAGTGCATTCTGACAGCCCGGGCACAGATCACGGTCGGCCTCGGCGAAGGCGCCGCAGAGCCGGCACAGCCGGAGCAGTCGCACCCGCTCGGCCAGCCCGCCCACCGGCGCCTGCAGGCGGGTGACCCGCCACTTGGCGCCCTCGTGGTAGACGACGTTCTCCGGCGCGAACTCGCGGATCGCCAGGAAGCGGGGGCGAGCGATGTACTCGCCACCCCCGCGCGGCACCCAGGCGCGCACCGGGAGGGCTGGGAAGTTGTAGCCGGGCAAGAAGCCTTCGGAGGCCAGGTAGCGGTAGGGGTAGAAGTCGCTTTCCTCCCTGGCCACGTCGTGCTGCCGGAGCAGGCTCCGCTGGCGCATGGCCTCCTCCATGAGCTGGCGCGCCTGGCGTTGGTCCTCGCCACTCCGGGCACGCTTGGCCAGCCGATTGGCTTCCTCCAGCCGTGCCTCGGTAATCCGCCACAACTCGCGCCAGCGGTCGAACGCGCGATCGAAGGCTCGCGGTGCCTCATCGACGACCCGCTCCAGCCAGCGCTCGCCGAACCAGCGAGCGACCTCGGACAGCGTTCGGTCATGCTCGAAGACCCGCTGCAAGCGTTGGAGGAGGGCTGCACGACGCTGAGGATGGAGCTCGAGCTGGGCACGGGCCGTCTCCCGGAGCGGCAGCTCGTCTTGTTCGATGTCGATCACCTCCTCGATCGAGGAGCGCAGGGGCAGCCCCACCTCGGCCAGCCACTCCGCGTGCACATGCGCCTCCAGGAGCGCCGGGTTCGCCAGCTCCAGCCGCGGCGCGCGCACGGCGCCGGCCACCAGATCGGTGCGGTTGCGGAAGAAGTAGCGGTCGTGGCTGCTGGTGCGGCCGCAGAAGGTGAGGATCAGACCGGCCTGCCCCTGGCGGCCAGCGCGGCCGCTGCGCTGGGCGTAGTTGGCCGGCGTAGGCGGCACGTTTCGGAGGTGGACGAGGTCGAGGTCGGCAATGTCGATCCCCAGCTCCATCGTCGGGGAGCAGACCAGGTACGGCAGTCGCCGGCCGAGGCTAGGGTCGCGCGCGTCGTCTGGCGTCCAGCGGAAGCGCCGCTCCCGACGCTCGCGCTCCCCCGGCGTCACGACCTGTGCCGTGTGCTCCCGCGCCTCGAGCGCGCCTAGCTCCCGCGCCGCCTCCTGGTAGAAGCGCTGGAAGAAGCGGTTCGCCGCCGCCTGGTGGGCATCCGGCTGCCCCCGCGTCAGGATCGGATCAGGCGGAGGTGGCGTGCCATCGCCACATTGCCAGCAGAGGCACGCGGCGTCCACCTGATAGGCTCGCCCGCCCCAGGCCGTGGGCACGTCGCGCAGCAGCCCGTAGCCGACCAGACGCTCGAGCAGACGCGGCATCAGCGCCTGGTAGGCGCCAGCGTCCAACCCCAGCTCGCGGCAGAGAAAGCGCCCGAGCCGGGAGCGAGCGGTCAGCCGCACGGTGCCCCACTCGGCGGCATCGCCCTGCTCCGACCAGACCGCCAGGGTTGCCCGGCGCAGGCTCGCATGGTCGGGATCCACACCCCAGAACTCGTTCAGGTGCTGCCGGGCACGACTCAGCAACTGGCTCTGGTACGACTCCTGGAGCGGCTCCGCGTAGATCGCCAGCCGCTTGCGCAGGTGATCGAGCAGCGTGCGCAGCAACCACTCGCGCTTTGCAGGCGTGAGCGCCGCCATCTCCGGCAGCTCGGCCCAGAGCTCCTCCTCGGCTGCCAGCTCCGCCAGCCCAGCGTAGTCGACGCGCAGCAGGCCGGTGTCTTCCAGGTTCGGCTGGACCACCCGGCCGCCCCGCCGCAAGTCCTCGTAGAGCCTATACTCGGTGAGGTCACGGAAGGCACGCCGCACCTCGCGCGCCGCGGGTGAGCCGGGAAGGAGCTGCGGGTTCGCCGCGATGTCGTGTAGCTCGAGTCCCATGCGAGCCACCACCGCATCCGCCAGCCGGTCGAAGCGTAGCTCGCCTTCCTCGCGCAAGGCGGCATAGAGGGCCGAGCGGAGCACCGCGACCTGGACGAAGTCGTTGAAATGCCCGGCCTGGAGCGCGGCGTCCTGGCGGCTGTCGGTGAAGGTCAGCAGCTTGTCCCGCGCGCCGTTCTCCGGCGCATAGCGGAGCAACGCCGTGGCCAGCACCGTCGTCGCTGATGAGCGCCCCTCGCCGGAGAGGAAACTCACCTTGACGAACTCGCCGTCCTGGCCCGTATACCACTCGCCACAGCGGAGGCACAGCCAGAAGCGCTTCGCCTGCCACCACGCCCGCAGCGCGCCTTCCGCCTCGCCGCCCAGCACGTGCCCGTCGCTGCTGACCCATACCTCACGCGGCACCCGGTCACGCCAGGTCGGCGCCAGGCGTCCGCGGCTGTCGTACCATTCGGGCGGCAGCATCTCCGGCGACCACTCCGGCACGGAATCGGCCAGCGCCAGGTAACCGGCCACGGCGTCCACGTCCTCGAGCTCGATCCCGACCGGGTACGGCTCCAGCCGGTCTTCACGCCAGACCACGCGGTAGTACTCCTGCCCGCAGACACGGCAGAAGCAGACCGGGTAGCGCGGCGGATCGCCGTAGCTTACCTCCAGGCCGAGCTCGCGCTCGGCTGGCGGCGCGAGGGTAGCGTAGACCGGGTCGGTCTGCGCGATGAGCTGGTGCAATTTGAAGGCCAGCGCTCGGAGCCGAGCCCCGTGCGTCAGCGCCGCCTCGATGCGTTCCCGGCACTGTTCGACCGGCGCGCCGGTCAAGCCGGCGAGCTCGGCAGCCAGCTCCGAGAGCGCCCGCGGCCGGCGGCGGCGCAGCGTGCCGTCGGACTCGACCTCGAGCCCGAGCGCCAGCTCCAACCAGCGGACGAGCGGGTGTGCCAGAAACCCCTCCTTCTCGCCGGGGAGTGGCAACGAGAGGGCGGCCAGCAGCTCAGCGCGGGACGGCGGGCCGCCGCGCGTCGCCGGCTCCAACGTCTCCTCGATGACATCGCCAGGGCCGAAGGCGTGGCCGAAGAAGCGGCCGGCGAACTCGGCGACCGCCTGCCGGCGCTCCTCGGGCCCCGCGCCAGGCCGAGCCACCAGCGTCGCGCTGGTGCCGACGTGGACCATCCGGGGGCGCTGCAGCCGAGCCTTGAGCCGGCGGACCAGCATTGCCACGTCGGCCCCCTGGCGGCCGCGGTACATGTGCAGCTCGTCGAAGACGAGGAAGAACGGCAGCCGGGCGTCTGGACGCGGCCTGACGAGCGGCCGATCCTCCGGGCGCACCAGCAGCAGCTCGGCCATGACGTAGTTGGTCAGCAGCAGGTGCGGCGGGTCGCGCCGGATCTCCTCGCGCTCCTCGTCGGGCGTCTCTCCGGTATAGCGGGCGAAGCGGAGCGGGAAGGCGCGGCCGGTGCGCCGCTCGTAGGCCTCGCGCAGCTCGCGCAGAGCCTGAAGCTGCGAGTTGACGAGCGCGTTCATCGGGTAGACCACCAGTGCCACCGGGCCGGGCTCGCCCGGCGCGCGCACCACCGCGTCGAAGATCGGGATGAAGTAGCAGAACGACTTGCCGGAGCCGGTGCCGCTGGTAACGATGTAACTGCGGCCTTCGGCGGCGGCCCGGAGTGCCGCCACCTGGTGAGCGAAGAGCCGGTACGGTCTGTCGTCTTCGGCGCGCCGGAAGACCTGGGCGGTCTCCGGGTGGAGCAGCCCGGAGCGCGCGAGCTCGTCGACGTCGGCCTCGACCCGGTAGGCGGGGGAGAGCTGGAGCAGCGGCTCCGGCCAGAAGTGGTCATGCT
>BEIC01000229.1 GCA_002898875.1 bacterium HR26 | reverse complement strand
CCTGCTCGAAGGCCTGCCGAGCCGAGAACGCTTCCCAGGCTTCTGCATCGCCGAGCGGCAAGAACTCGGTGACGATGGCGTCGATCTCGGCGTCCGGGCCGAACTCGCGCGCGGCCGCGACGCGGTGGTGGCCGTCGAGCACATAGTAGCCGAACCCCAACTTGTAGAGCTCGACCGGCGGCAATGGCTTACCCTGGAGGAGTGCCTCGCGGATCTGCTGGTAGCGCTGCTCCTCGGCCGGGCTGGGCCTGAGCGGGCGGAAATCCGGCCCGAGCTCGTGCACCTTACTCACGCTGCCCACGATCCGCGCTACCTGAACGGTACGGAGCCCGAGGCGGCGCGGCGCCAGCGGGCCGGCCCGCGCGGCATCCTCGGCGAAGGAGCGCAGCGGATGGCCGACGCCGGCCGCCGGGTCGGGCCGCACGAGGAGGACGGGGCAGGGAGCGTGGCGGATCACCTGATCGGTCACGCTGCCCCGGAGGATACTCGGCAACGTCGCGCGGACGTTCATGCCCAGGATGATCAGGCGAGCGGGTAGCGAGCGCGCGACCTGGACGATCGTCTCGGCGACCGGGCCGTCGCGGACGAGCTGGCGGGCGCGCAGGCCTGCCCGCCGCAGCCGCGCGACGGCCGTATCGAGGAAGGCGCGGGCTGCAGCCTCGGCCGGCGTCACTGTGTCCGGATCCAGCGTCCCCGGTGGCAGCACGTGGAGCAGGATCAGCTCCGCGTTCAGCGCCCGGGCCTGCTCCTCGGCCACTGGGAGCTTGGACTCGCTGATCGGGGCGAGCGTGAGCGGCACGAGGATGCGCGCGCCCTCGGGGTTACTCGAATCCCGCATGCCTGCCTCCACCACCGCCGGGTTGCCCTGCGCGATGCAGTCTCCTAATCTCCGGCCAGGCTCGTATGCTGCCGGAGCACTCTTCAATCGCTCCGCGTACCCGGTTCAGGCGTCGTGCGAGCGGGCCGTCTCCAGGTGGGCGGTCGCAGCCTCGTGGCCGGCCTCGCGGTACCAGCCCGGCGGCCGCCGGGCGTGCTGCGTCTCGCTGAGCAGGCCTCCGTACCCGAGCTCGGCCAGCAGGTCGCGGGTGATCGGCTCGCCGGCGAGCGCGTAGGGCAAGAGCAGGTCGAAGATCGAGAGCCGCCCGTACAGCTCGCAGGAGGCCAGACCGAACATCGGCACCTCGCTGGCGTACGCGACCCAGAACATCGTCCCCGGGTCGATCGGCGCACCGACGCAGGCTATCCGCGCGCGAACGCGCCGGGCGGCGACCATGAAGGGATCTTCAGGGTCGAGCATGATCGAGCCGGCGATCAGCACGAGCTCCACCCCTTCCTCCAGGAGCGAGCGGTAGGTGCGGGCGATCTCGCCGGGGTCGTCAGTGTCGAGGTGCCTGATCGCGACGAGCTGCGCGCCGAAGCGTTCCAAATGCGAGGAGAGGTGCCGGGTCGCCACCTCGAGCTGAGGCGGCCGGATGCGCGTGCCGGCCACCATCGCGACGCGCTGGGCCCGGAACGGGGCGACGCGCACGACGGGACTCCCTCGGAGTGCGTCCAGCGCGCGCTCGACTTTCGCCCCATCGACGAACAGGGCGGGCGCCTTGACGATGGCGACCGTCTCGCCTTCCCGCACGACGCGGCCATCCAGCGCGGTCGCGACCAGAGCGACGCCGCTCCGGTTGAGGCGGGCGACGGCTGCTCCGTCGACCCGGAGCAGCCCTGCGATGGCAGCGCGGAGGTTGACCTGCCCCTGATGCGGCGGGTCCAGGGCGATGCCGGGGCCAGCTACGCCCACGGCGAGCCGCGCCGAGGCGTCCGGCTGCGCGAGCTCACCGGCATCCGGGACCAGGACGGCGATCTCGAGCCCGTCGCGTCGCTGGGGCAGACGTTCCAGAGCCTCGGCCAGCGAAACCCCGCGCCGGATGGTCACCGGCTTGCCATCGGATAGCGCCGAGATATCCCGGCACAGGACTGCGCCGGCAAAGGTTGAAGGATCGTCGCCGATCCGGAAGATTCGTCGCTGCACGGCCGGTACCCCCTTCCTGGGAGAGGTCATGCCTTCAAGATTGCATCCGGGCACCCAATTCGCCGTTCTCGCTAAGCGTTGCGCTTCGACCGGTCACTCCGGCCTCTCAAGGATAACGAAGATCGCGCAGCGAGGCTTCCTCTGGCTGTGCGGTCCCTGGGTGGCACAGTACACTCTACGAGAGCTTCCACCCGGGCCTTGGAGCGTCGTCGGGCGAGACAGTGGAAGCTGGGGAGTCGCATGCTGGACCTGCGAGCGCGCCGGCCGGCGCTGTCGCCCTCGATCCTCAACGCCGATTTCGGCCATCTGGCCGAGGTGTTCCGGCAGCTCGAGCTGGGCGGGGCCGACTATGTCCACCTCGACGTGATGGATGGGCGGTTCGTGCCCAACATCAGCTTCGGCCTGCCGGTCGTGGAGGCAGCGCGCCGGGCGACCAGCCTGCCGCTCGATGTGCACCTGATGATCGTCGAGCCGGAGCGCTACATCGGGGACTTCGTGACTGCCGGTGCCTCGATCGTTACGGTCCACGCCGAGGCGTGCCTGCACCTTCACCGGACGGTGCAGCAGATCCATGAGGCCGGCGCGCTCGCCGGCGTCGCGCTCAACCCGGCTACCCCGCTCGCCGCCGTCGAGGAGATCCTTCCGTTCGTCGAACTTGTCCTCGTCATGACCGTCAACCCTGGCTTCGGCGGGCAGACGCTCATCCCGGCTGCCCTGCGCAAGGTCGAGCGCCTGCGCCGGCTCATCGACGAGACAGGCATCCCAGCGGTCATCGAGGTCGATGGCGGGGTGAAGGAGAGCAACATGGCAGCGGTGATCGAGGCTGGCGCCGACGTGGTCGTGACCGGCTCCGCTGCCTTCCCGCCCGGTGGCTCGACTGTGGAGGCCCTGCAGGCGCTGCGCCGCGCCATGCAGGGGACGTGAGCGCTGGCGACCACAGGCTAGGGCTTATCGCCACCGGTCACCGCGGTGACCGGCGACCAGCCGGGCTGGCGCGGGCGGCCGCGGGCGAGGAGGAGCGCAAGCCCGGCGCCCAGGAGCGTCACTAAAGCGGCTACCAGGAAGATCTCGTCGAAGGTGGCCCGGAGGATGGCCTGGTACTCCTCCGGGGAGGCGCTGAGCCCGCGCTGGCGGAACAGCTCGGCGGCCCGCTGATCGAAGCGGCCGATCCCCTGCGTCGCCAGCAGCGCGGTGCCGACAATCATGCCGGTGGTCTGGACCATCTGGGTGAGCGCGGCCGCCGTCGCCCGCTCGGCGGCCCGCACGTTGTCGAGCACGCTGCTGAGGATCGGCGCGTCGTTCAGGCCGATGCCCAGGCCGGCGATCAGGAGCGTACCCCACAGCATCGCCGGTCCGGGCGAATCGGGCCACCGGTAGATGCTCAGGTATGCCAGCGCCAGGAGCAGGAAGGAGAGCGCCGCGGTCGGCCGGTAGCCGAGCCGCTGGGCGATCCAGCCGCCCAGGATTCCGCCCACCGGCATCCAGACCATCATCTTCATCAGGTTGAGGCCGCCCTGCAGCGGGTCGCCGCCCCACAGCACGTTGGTCATCAGTGGGATGCAGATCATGAGCGTGATGGTCGCCGCGCCGTCGATGAAGTAGAGTGCCATCCCTGATCCGACGACGCGCCGCCGCAGCGCCCGCACGGGGATGAGCGGGTCAGGGGCGCGTCGCTGGCGGGCGACGAATGCGGCGGTGCTGGCGAGCGCCAGGGTGACCCAAAGCGCAGTGACCCAGGCCGAGCCGGTGCCGTCAGTCTCGCGGGTGAGCCCGATGGTCAGGCAGGCCAGCCCGGCGGCCAGCAGCAGCCCGCCGAGCCAGTCGACCCGGTGCTGGGCCAGAGCAGGAGTGCGCCGGACCAGCAGCGCGACGGCCAGGAGCCAGGGGATCTGGAGCGGGATGTTCAGCCAGAACAGGCCGCGCCAGCCGAGCGGCTCGACGAGC
>BEIC01000228.1 GCA_002898875.1 bacterium HR26 | reverse complement strand
GGGGCGGCCGCGCGCAACCCGATTCCGGCGACCCCGGACTCGATCGCGACCGGGCAAGAACTCTTCCTGGCCAACTGCGCGGTCTGCCACGGCGTCTCCGGACGCGGCGACGGACCGGCGGCTACCTCGCTGAGTTGGCCGCAGGCGAACATGGATCTCACAGCCCACCTCTACCAGCATACGGACGGGGATCTCTACTGGTGGATCAAGAAGGGCAAGGCGGGCACGCCGATGCCCGGCTTCGAGAACCGGCTCAGCGACGAGGAGGTTTGGCACCTGGTCAACTACCTGCGGACCCTTGACCAACGGTCGGCGCCGTGAGCGGGCTCCGCTGGCACCGGAGGTGACATACCTCCACCAAGTTGCCTGCCGCTGGCGACGGACTGAGCCATAGGTTCAGAGGAAATCAGGGAAGAGTCCGCAAATGCGCCGGTCTGCGGTATCATTGGGAAGCGGCGCATGGTGCCGGAAGAGGGGGTAGTGTCCCCTTCTTAGGCACCGCCCGGAACCGGAGCGCTGGCCGGGGGCGACGGCGCACGGAGGTGGGTGGGTAGACCATGAGCATGGCGAGACTCTTCCCAGGGATCAACATCGGCTACGTCCTCGAGCTCTACGAGCGATACCAGCAGGATCCCAACGCGGTCGATCCAGCCTGGCGCGCGTTTTTCGAGCGCTGGGGGCCGGAGCTCGTAGCTGAAGAGGCAGTGACGCCATCGGTCGTGACTGCTCCGGCCGTCGACCTGGCCAAGGTAGCTGCCGTCGTCAACCTGGCCGAGAGCATCCGGATACGCGGCCACCGGGCGGCGCAGCTTGATCCGCTCGGCAGTAGCCCGCCGGGTGACCCGGCGCTCGATGCCGGCTATCACGGGCTGAGCGAGCGCGACCTGGAGGCGTTGCCGGCGAGCATCGTCGGGGGGCCAATCGCCCGGAGCAGCCAGAACGCTCGCGAGGCGGTCACCCGGTTGCGCGCCGTCTACTGCGGCACCATCGGCTACGACTTCGGTCATGTCGAGGAGCCTGAGGAGCGGCAATGGCTGATCGAGGCCATCGAGAGCGGCCGCTACGCGTCGCCGCCGACGCCTGAGCAGAAGCGAGCGCTGCTGGAGCGGCTCACGCAGGTCGAGGCCTTCGAGCGCTTCCTGCATCGTGCCTTCGTCGGGCAGAAGCGCTTCTCGATCGAAGGCACCGACATGCTTGTCCCGATGCTGGACGAGATCCTAAGCTCGGCAGCCGAGGCAGGTATCCCAACGATTGCGATGGGCATGGCCCATCGAGGCCGGCTCAACGTCCTGGCCCATGTGCTGGGCAAGCCCTACGAGCGGATCATCGCTGAGTTCATGGGTCTGAACCACCGCGAGCCGTTCTCGGAGGCCGAGGGCGGCAGCTTGGGCTATACCGGTGACGTCAAGTACCACCTGGGCGCCAAGCGGCCCTCGGGCGAGCTGCCGCTCCAGATCACGCTGGCCTCCAACCCCAGCCACCTCGAGTTCGTCAACCCGGTGGTGGAGGGCATCGCCCGCGCTGCGCAGGATCGCCGTGACCAGCCCGGCGCGCCGCATCATTCGCCAGATTCCTGCTTGCCGATCCTGATCCATGGCGACGCCGCCTTCCCGGGCGAGGGGATCGTGGCGGAGACGCTGAACATGGCCCAGCTCCCCGGCTACACCACTGGGGGAACGATCCACATCATCGTCAACAACCAGCTCGGCTATACGACCGAGCCCTGGGAGGGCCGCTCGACGGCCTACGCCAGCGACATCGCTCGGGGCTACGAGATCCCGGTCATCCACGTCAACGCCGATGACCCCGAGGCCTGCCTCATCGCGGTCCGGCTGGGCTTCGCCTACCGCCAGCGCTTCCACAAGGACGTGCTGATCGACCTGATCGGCTACCGGCGCTGGGGCCACAACGAGGGCGACGAGCCCAGCTTCACCCAGCCGAGGATGTACGCCGTGATCAGCCAGCATCCGACGGTCCGGGAGCTCTGGGCCCGCCGGTTGGAGGCAGAGGGGCTCGTGACGGCCGATGAGGCACGCGCACTGGAGCAGCGCATGCTCGAGCGGCTCCAGGCGATTCGCCAGGAGCTGGCCAGCCACCGCGATGGGCCGTCGAGCGAGTCGCACATCGGCCACAACGGGCGGATCGGGCAGGTGCAGACCGCCGTCCCGATCGACCGGCTGCGCGAGCTGAACCGGCAGGCGCATGCGCTGCCCGAGGGGTTCAACCTCAACCCCAAGCTCAGGAGGCAGCTTCAGCGTCGCCTCGAGGTGGTCGAGCGCGACGGCTCGCTCGACTGGGCACACGCCGAGCTGCTCGCCTTCGCCTCCATCCTGGCCGACGGTATCCCGATCCGCCTGACCGGCCAGGATACCGTTCGCGGTACCTTCAGCCAGCGCCACGTCGCCTTCTTCGACGTCGAGACCAACGAACGGGTCATCCCGCTGCAGCGGATGCCGGCTGCCCGGGCCTCGTTCGATGTGCACAACAGCCCGCTGGCCGAGGCTGCCCCGCTCGGCTTCGAGTACGGCTACAGCGTGCAGGCCCCGGAGACGCTGGTGCTGTGGGAGGCGCAGTTCGGCGACTTCGCCAACGCCGCCCAGGTGATCATCGACCAGTTCATCGCCAGCGCACGGGCGAAGTGGCAGGAGACTTCCGGACTGGTGCTGCTGCTGCCGCATGGCTACGAGGGGCAGGGGCCGGAGCACTCGAGCGCCCGGTTGGAACGCTTCCTGCAGCTCGCGGCCGAGGACAACCTGCGCATCGCGAACTGCACCACGGCGGCCCAGTACTTCCACCTGTTGCGCCGCCAGGCGGCCCTGCTCAAGACCGCGCCGCGGCCGCTGGTGATCATGACGCCCAAGAGCCTGCTGCGGCACCCCAAGGCCGCCTCGCCGCTGGCGGAGCTGGCGCAGGGGAGCTTCAGGCCGGTGCTCGACGACCCGGAGGCCGGCGAGCGTGCTCCGGAGATCACCCGGCTGATCCTCTGCAGCGGTAAGGTCTACGTCGACCTGATCACCAGCCCGCAGTGGGAAGAGGCGCGCCACGTGGCGATCGTCCGAGTCGAGCAGCTCTACCCCTTCCCGGAGGAGGAACTGCGCCAGGTGATCGAGCGCTACCCGAACGCGCGCGACGTCGTCTGGCTGCAGGAAGAGCCGAAGAACATGGGCGCCTGGACGTTCATCGAGCCGCGCCTGCGGCCGCTGCTCGACGACCGGACGCTGCGCTACATCGGCCGGCCGGAGCGCGCCAGCCCGGCCGAGGGGTTGGCCGAGCTCCACGACCAGGAGCAAGCGCGCATCGTCACCGAGGCCTTCGAGGGCGTGCCGGAGCCGGCGCTCAGGTCCTGAAGGAGTTGGAGCACCGATGGCAATCGAAGTCCGCGTGCCGGAGATGGGCGAGTCGATCGTCGAGGCCGTGATCGGCAACTGGCTCAAGCAGGAGGGGGAGCCGGTCGCGGCCGGCGAGGCGCTGGTCGAGCTGGAGACCGAGAAGGTCAACATCGAGGTCGCGGCCGAGCAGTCCGGCGTGCTCGAGCGGATCCTCAAGCGCGAGGGGGAGACCGTCTCGGTCGGCGAGGTGATCGCCGTGATTGCCGAGGGTGTGGCGGCCGAGGCCCCGGCTGCCCGGCCGGTGGCCGAGCCGCAGCCGGTGGCGGCTGAGGTGTCGGCAGCGCCGGCCGAGCGCGCCGCGCCGGCCGAAGCGCTGGGTATCCGGGCTACGCCGGCGGTGCGCCGCCTCGCCGAGGAGTACGGGGTCGACCTCCGGCAGGTTCCGGCCAGCGGTGAAGGCGGCCGGGTGACGCGGGAGGACGTGCTCCGCTTCGTCGCTCAGCAGCGGGAGACAATCGCCGCGGCCGCCGGGGGACCGAACGGCACGACGACCGCGCCGCCAGCGGCCCAGCCGGAACCGGCTGGGCCCCCGAGCCCCCGGCCCGGAGCGCCACCGGCCGCCCCGGCAGCGCCACCCAGGGGGCCGGCGGTGGCCGTCGATGGGCGGCGCGAAGAGCGCGTCCGGATGACGCAGCGGCG
>BEIC01000227.1 GCA_002898875.1 bacterium HR26 | reverse complement strand
CAGAAGATGATCGATGCCGCGATGGATGAGCTCGGGAGCGACCCCACCATTTGGGGGGAGCAACCGGCCGTCACCGTGAGCAAGATCGTCAAAGACCCCGACTCGACGGCCGAGCCAGGGATGGGCACGGAAGCGGTGCCGGAGTGCATCGCGATTGTCCAGGTGGAGTACGTGTTCCGCCCGATCTTCCCGGTACCCGGGCTACCGGACGCAGTGCGCCTGGCGCGCACCGCCCAGATGCGTGTCCAGTTCCGGCCCTGGTACGACCCGACGGTAGACCCGACCGGTGGCTGCGAGGACGTGGAGTCATGAGGCGCATCAGGCATGGTCAGGCAACCGTCGAGTTCGCCCTGGGGGCAATGGTCTTCTTTATGCTGGTCTTCGGTGTCATCGAGGTCGGCCGAGCCGTGTTCATCTATGGCGAGCTGCGCAATGCGGCTCGCGAAGGCGCTCGCTACGCCGCAGCCCACGGCTGTGTGGGGAGCCCGTCGGTTACCCCCTCCAACTACACGAAGTTCCTCACGCCGTATGTGCGCGATCTGGTTCAAGGTATCGATCCGAACGCCCTCTCGGTGACGGCGACTTGGTCGGACAGTCTCGGCTCTGGGACGGTACCTAACCAAGCCATCTGCCCGAACATGCCGAATCGGCCGGGTGTCGAGGTGACGGTGACGACGTCGTACACCTTCCAGCCGGCCATCGGATTTGTCTTCGATGTGTCGATCCCGATGAGTGCCTCCAGCACGATGCGGATTCACTATTGAGGAGGGGACGAGCAGGCATGGGCTACTGGCGGTTCGGCCAGGGGCAAGCATGGAAAGCCGATGAGATGGCGACACGACGCGCGCTGCGGCTCGGCCGGGCGCCGGGTCAGGTGATGGTCCTGTTCGCGCTGGTGATCACGATCCTCATCGGCTTCGCCGCGCTCGCGATCGATGCCACCTATCTGCTGAGCGAGCGCCGCGCGGCCCAGAATGCGGCCGATGCGGCGGCGATGGCAGTGGGCAAAGCCCTGGCGCGCAATCTCCACAGCTCGGGGAGTCTCGTCACCCAGGCGGATGCCGAGGTCATTGCGGAGCGATTCGCCGAGCTGAACGGCTTCTCCGAGGACGGGTCGACCACGGTCGTCCAGCCGCCGATCCTCAAGCCGTCGCCACCGTTCCACCCGCGACAGGTCACCGTCACCGTGACGCGGCAACTCGAGCCGTTCTTCCTGCGCGCCCTCTACACCGGCCCCTGGAGCGTGTCGGCGACCGCGACCGCGACGGTGATCGACACTGGCGAGCACTTCGGGCTGCTGGCGCTCGGGCGGGATGGAGATGGCGTGGTCTTCGGCGGGCTGAGCGCAGGCGGCTCCGGGAACACGTCGTGCACCAAGGTCACCTGCATCACCATCGTCTGCGAGGATCCGTCACAGGCGTGCGGCAGCGTGGGGTCGAACACGGATATCACTTTCAATGGCAACACCCAGGGGTCGGTCGATGGGAACCTCGAGGCCGCCGGGAGCATCGTGAAGCAGCCCGAGGGGACCTTCAAGGTGAGCGGCTTCGCGGCGGGTGGCATGGGCGGCGTCACCGACCCGCTCTGGGGCACGCCGTCGCCGCTAGCCATGGGGGCCTGCGGCAGCGATCCCCCCGCCCCTGGCTGGCAGGAGACCACTAGGGCGCTGACCTTGCACCCTGGCCACTACACGCAAGCCAACAAGAGCACCGCGCTCGCAAACCTGAAGCAGGCGGACACGATCACCTTCGAGCGCGGCATCTACTGCTTCGATGGGGTCAGCTTCGATCCGTCCAATAGTGTTCAGGTGATCGATGGCGGCTCCGGCGTGCTGCTGTACTTCACCGGTGGGGGAACGTTCTCAGTAGCCTCCAACACGATCAAGACGCTGACGATCCGGGATGCCAGGGCGGCTGGGACGAGCTGGGGCCAGACCGGAGACGCCGCTCGGTGGGACGAGATCGCGATCTGGATCGACAACATGAACGCCGCCGGTGAGTGCTACTCGGTGAACGTTCTCAAGGTCTCCGGCACGGGGACCTGGACGATCGAGGGCACGATCTACGCGCCATGCACCTCGATCCAGTTCAATGGCAACAAGAGCACCGCTACGCTCTCGGGGATGCTGATCGGGTACGAGGTGAAGCTGCAGGGCAGCATCGATCTCAAGATCACGGTGCCGCCCTCGGACGAGCTGAAGCCGCCGATGGTCTACCTCACGAAGTGAGAGCATGCGGCACAAACACGCCGGCCGTGGCCATCACGGTGCGGCGGGCGAGCGGGAGAACGCTCTAGGATTGCCCACGCTGCGAGGTCGAAGGATCCCCTGCTCCCTCCTCGCCGATCGGCTCGACCGGGTAGCGGGCACGCCAGGCTCGGAACCCGCCATCGAGCACCGCGGCCTCGAAGCCCATCGCTCGGAGCTGGCGCGCCGCACGGGCGCTCGACTCCTCGTTCGGTCAGGTGCAGTAGGTAACCACCAGCCGGTCGCGCGGCTGGTCGGCCGCCCATTCCACTATCCGGTCGGGCGGAACGCGGATGCTGCCGGGAATGCGCACGTGGTCCGCGGCGTAGTGCGCGCGGGCACGCACGTCGAGCACGACCGGCGGGGAGGGATCCGCCAGCAGCTCGGCCAGCTCGCTCGCCGATATCCGGGGCACCTCGCCGGCGCTCTCCCGGAACAGACCTGCGGCAGTGCTCTCGCGCTCTTCCTGTAGTGTTTGGGCCGCCTCGGCGACTATCCGGCCATACCAGGCGCCGAGTGGGGTGGCAGAGGAGCCGTGCAGGATCACCGAGGTAAAGACGACGACGCCGGCGATCGCGAGCAGGCGCTCCGCGCCGCTGACGCCACTCTGAACCACCAGGAGGGCGAGCAGCAGCGAGTTGAGGCCCCGGGGGCCGAACCAACTGATGAAGAGGCGGGCCTGGCGGCTGGCGACGGCTCGCCGGAGCACCAGGGTCATCGCCAACGGGCGAGCCACCAGGATCCCGACGAGGGCGAAGAGCAGCGCCGGCACGAGCTCGATCTGCGTCACTATCGTCGAGAGGAGAGCGCCGAAGAGGGTGAAGGCCAGCAGCATCGCGATTTCGGCTGTGGTTTCGCCGTACTCGACGAAGCAGTCGCACAGCTCGACGTTGCCGAGAGAGACAGCCGCCCCGGCGGCAAACGCCGCCACGAAGCCGCTGCCGCCGATCAACTCGCCGGCCACGTAGGCGGCCAGGACTAACCCTAACCCGTACAGCGCCTGGTACAGGCGGGAGATACCGAAGCGGGCGTCCACCTTATCCATCAGCCAGGCGCCGGCCCAGCCGACGCCGATGCCGGCGAGCGGCCCCAGCACGAAGAGCTGCCCTAGGAAGGCGAGCCAGCTCCCCGAGCTCTGGGCGGTTGACTGCAAGAGCGCGATCAGGATCAATACCGTTGGCAAGACGACCAGGTCATTCGTGCTGGCCTCCACGCCGAGTGCCCGGCGCACCGAGCGGGGAATGCGCTCATCGTGGAGCGCGTCGCGCAGGACAACGGGGTCGGTTGAGGAGAGGATCGCGCCGAGGAGCAGCGACTCGGCGAACGTGGTGCCGAAGAGCGTATATGCGGCGACGGTATAGACACCGATCGTCAGGATCGTGCCCGGGCCGAGCGAGAGGATCGGGATGAGCCAATCATCGCCGACCTCATCGAAGCGAATCTTGAGCGCGTCGATAAAGAGCACCAGCGCAAGGGTAAGGATGGCGATCACCTCGAGCATCGGGCTGCGAGGGGTCAGGTCGATGACTCCGAGGACTCTCGGGCCGAGGAGCACACCGAGCACGAGGAAGATGAGAGGATACGAGATCGGCACTCGAGCCACGATGCCGGAGGCGAGCGCGGTCAGGATGAGCACGATCGCGGTCAGGGCGAAGGTGAGGGTGAGATCAGGCACGGGCTCTCCTCTCCACCGGAGCAAGCGTAGCCGATCGTATCGAGCATGGTGCGCAGAGGGGGTGCATGCAAACACGATGCGCCCCAGGGGGTGTCCCTGGGGCGCTTGGCTGGTAGCGGGGGTGGGATTCGAACCCACGACCTTCGGGTTATGAGCCCGACGAGCTGCCGCTGCTCC